>NZ_JBXWOJ010000016.1:0-77510 GCF_059610805.1 Ruegeria sp. CDSC025
CTCTGTTCAGCGGCATACCGAATGTCGATTGGCTACTCGGAGATCGCGGGTACGATGCCGATTGGTTCCGAGAAGCGCTGCAAGACAAAGGGATACGCGCTTGTATCCCCGGTCGGAAGCAGCGCAAGACAACGGTGAAGTACGACAAGCGCCGATACAAACGCCGCAACCGGATCGAGATCATGTTTGGCAGGCTCAAGGATTGGCGCCGTGTGGCAACCCGTTACGACAGGTGCCCGAAGGTCTTCCTCTCAGCAATCGCCATCGCAGCTCTCGTCATCTATTGGCTATGAGTCCTGACCCTAGAACCGCGCCTCTAATTGTCGAAGCTAATGCTCAGTTTATCTGAGGTAGCGATACTCTGGCAGGTTAATATATCTCCTCGGGTGACATCGCTGTCTTCAAGGGCCATTCGAGCATGCATATGGACCTGACCTTTTGTTAGACGCGCTTTGCAGGCGCCGCATACTCCGGACTGGCAACTGAAAGGTGGTGTTAAGCCCGCCGACAATATTGCATTCAGTAGCGTTTGATCTGCGGCCACAGGAACCTCGTGTGTCGCCCCGCCCAGTTCAACTTGTGCATTGGCGGCGATACCCGTCACACTGGAGGCTGTGACTGTAGCCCCGCCGAAGCTTTCCATATGAATTCGGCTCGCAGGTACGTCCAGTGCCATCAGCGCGTTGCTTACGTCCGTATTCATAGCTCCGGGTCCGCAAATCCAGTATTGGACATCTTGCGCCACAGGCGGGGTTTCCGTCATGGCGACCTCAATGGCATCTGCATCCACGCGACCTTTTCGCCACGAGCTGGACCAACTCCACAGCGAGGGTGCAGACAGGACATGGCGCAATGTGAACCGGACGACATGATCAGTTTTCAATATGTCTAATTCTTCGCCAAAGATGATGCAATCGCCATCGGCGTTGCCATAAATCAGATGAGCCACTGAATGAGGTTCTTTTTCGAGGACAGAGTTGATCATTGCAAAAAGCGGCGTGATGCCACTGCCTGCGCCAAAGAAATAGTGGGTGCGACGCTTCAACGGGTCCGGCGTCAGGGAAAATTGACCGAATGGCGGCATGACATCGACCGTATCGCCGGGCTTTAGATGGTCTCCGATATGATTGGACACCAGCCCACCGGCCACCCGTTTTACCGTGATGCGCAAAAGGGCACCCGGCGGGTTGGAAATGGTGTAGCTGCGGCGTTGCTCTTTCTCGTTGAGGTGGAATCGAAGAGTGACATGCTGACCGGCTTGCCAGCAAAAGGTTTCTGCCAGACTGGTCGGTAGATCAAAGGTCACGCTTGTGGCTTTGCCGTTGATCTCAGGCCGGATTTCAGAAATTTTCAGGGAAAAGAAATCTGGGTTCATGGTTTCCTCAACGATAATCAAACGTGGTGTCGAGTGCTCGGATTGCCAGCCGACCAGCTTGGGAGACGATGAAAAACCTATCCGTCTGGTTCATCGTTCCAGTTGTGTCGTCCCAGATGTAATCAATACTGGTCTTGGCGATGACACGCGTGCCGCCCTCGGTGGATTCCGAGGAAAACGTGGGCGCACCGCGCCTTGTTTCCCTGTATCCCTGCATCGCGTCGGCCAATGTGGTATCCTGATGCCAATCAGGAAGTGTTTCCCAATCGGCCACCGGATAGGAAAACGTCTCATCTGGCTGTCCAAGCCCGAATTTGATTGTGACAGTATGTACTGCCTTCGGGTGCCAGTCTTTCCACGTTGCGGCGATCGCTGCCTCATCTGTAGCTTTGAGATAGCGCGCCGCCAGGTCCTTGGGTTCGTCTGACGGGTTGGCCAAGACCAGTCCGGTTGCCAGGATCGTACCGATCAAGGTTGCAAGAATGCGTTTCATTTACTTTCCAAATTTGGCGGAGTGGATGGAAGTGTACGACCGGGCAATTGAAGGAGTGATCCGATATTGACCCAAGGCATCTGGCTAAGTTTCGGCTTCTTGTGTCGCAAGGAAGTCCAGGATTGCTTGTTGGTGTCTGACAACCGGGCTTTCTCCGTTGGCGGCAGGACCGACTTCAAAAAACGGGCTGGTCAAAGACTTTTGCTGTTGCTCACAGGCGTAAATATCTTCGGCTGTGAAATCACCTGACGCCATAGGATCATCTTCGCCGATTGCGTCGCTGTCAGGATATTTTGGGCCGCCGAAATCCTTCCAGAAACTCCAACTGCTCCATTCCTGTTTCTGAAATTCCCACCCTGAGGCATTCGCCAGTTTGGTGCGGTTTTCCACGCGCGTCAGATCAGGACCCAAGGGCGTGATAATGAAAATGTTCCAGCTATCCTCGCCCGCGCCAAGCCCGATACCGGGAAACAGCATTGGCACCCAGGCCCCAATATGGGGTTCTGGTATTGCCCGTGGTGTAGGCAGGTTTTTCTCCAAATCCTTGGCATAATCTGGCGCTGGCGGTTCCCAGAAGTGATAGTGCGGACCTTTCCAGCCGTATTCCGCCCGCGCATGATCATACATGTGCAGCGTATTCGAATGAAGATGGCTCAGGTGATAGACGTCGATATAGTTTTCAACCACGATCTTCCAGTTGGCCTTGATCTCATAGCTTTGCCGCGCATCGGAATATTCCATCAGGTCTTCCGGCGTGTGTGGCCCCAACAGCGGATCAACCGCACCAAACCATTCAGCAAGGCTTGGCGGATTCGGATCAGGATGCACAAAGAGCATACCGCGCCAGATATCCACACTGGCGGGTTTGAGGCTGAGGCAGGATTTGTCGACACCATTGGGGTATTCCTTTGCCTCATCCGGAACAGAAATCAAGTTGCCCTCCAGGTCGTATGTCCAGTCATGATAGGGGCACGTCAGCGCCTTTTGTGTTTTCCCAACGGCCCGGATCAATTGCGTGCCACGGTGACGGCAGATGTTATGAAACGCCCGCAAACGGTGATCGCGCCCCATCACGATAAAGATGTTGTTAAGCCCCGCCTGAACCGACACAAAATGACCGGGCCCTGGCACGTCTTCGGCCAACCCGGCATAGCGCCAAGTGCGCGAGAAGATCTGCCTTTGCTCGCGGTCGAACCAGTCTTGCGACGTATAGGCGTCAACTGGAAGGCGGTGGTACATTTGGGTCATGGCAACCTCTTAAACAAGCCAGATGGCGTAGGTCGGAAATAGGCTGGCCGCGATCATCATCAGGCCGAACACAGCCCAAAAGATAGCTACCGCCCAGAAAAGGATCGGATCGTGTTCGCGCGATATATCAAATACAAGTGCGGTCTGGCCGGTCATAACTGATGGCACCATCCACCACAGAAACAGCAGGCCCCAAACCCAGTAGAGCCCCAGCACAGCCGCAACCAAAAGAACTGGTAATGCCATATGATTGACAAGGCGTCGGGTGCTCATACGTTCGGCTCCAAACTGGCGGCAAGGATCGTTGCAGCCTGTTTCAGCTCTTCGCGCCAGACCTCGGGCGGATTTAGCGGGGTCAGCGAATCCAGGTTCACATATGTTGCGGAAATCCCCTGCGAAACGGCACGGATCTGGGCAGGAGGGGCGTTCGGAAAGGCGCGTTTCAACACGACTTCAATCACCTCAAAGAACTGCTCCAAGCTGTCGACAAGGGGTTGTCGCATTGACGGATGATTGGCGACGGATGTGACAAGCGACTGGTAGGCCAGCATTACGCGCGGATCATTAGGGACAGATTTATCAAACAGCAGATCGATCAGATCAGCTGTTGTGCCCGTTGGTTCCAACGCGTCCCGAAGGGCGGTTGTCGCCTGCGCAAACCTGTCTACGACATGGCTTATAAGGGCCCCGGTCATCTCGTCCTTGTTGCCCAAATAATGACGCAGGATGGGTCGTTTGACACCTGCCTCAGTCGCGACGCGCTCTTGGGTAGCCCCCTCCAATCCGAAACGGGACACACATGTGAGATATGCATCAAGAATCTGTTCTGATCGCTGGTCTTTAAGACTGGGACGGGGCATCGCTTCTCTCGTTTATTGTCACATCTGACAAATAACTATTCAAAGTATATTGTCAATAATGACAATTAATAAATCTCTGCAAGAGCCGGTGCGCCCACAACCCCGAGAGGTTACTTCAATGCACTAAGGTTTCAGTGTTTGTTGTCGCTTCCGGTAGCTTTCGCCGCATTGAATCGGTGTCGACTTCAAGTTTGCCAAATAGTTTTTCGGCCCAATGGACGGCCCCGGATGTCAAAAGAAAAACCTCTGGCACCACAATCCACTCACCAATCCACACACCGCCGGAACGCTCATGCTGGTGCAAAGTCAATTCACCAATCTGCTCGGCGCGTTGACGTCCCAGTCTTCCGACAGCCTCGCCAAATTCTGACGCCCGTTGGTTCTGCTTATGCGCCATTGCAGATGAGGCACCCCGACCCGTTTCATGAGTTTCCGCGATTTCGGCAATGTCGGTTGAGGACAACAAATTCACGTTATGTGAGATTTTGCAAATGGTTGCACACAGTGCACCAAGCGCTGTCACGATGTCCGCTATTCCATCCCTCGCATTTTGCCAGTGCGGGTCGATGACGCCCAGTCCCAACGCATGTGCAACAGCACGTTTGATCTGTGACCCATCATCATTATCATAGGCTCTCAGATCCCCAACTGGTCCTCCGATTTGAACATTCACCCCTCGCAACGCAGCGTCATCGATTGCGTTCTGTCGACGCACCAGCTCAGATTTCCAGACCTGCAGTTTGGTGGCGAAGCACATCGGAACGGCGTGCTGGCCGTTGGTGCGCCCCATCATCATCGTGCCCCCATGATGAACGATCTGCTGATCCAGCAATGTAAGGAGCCGCTGCAAGTCCAGACCGACCTCTGTGAGTCCAGCCTTCATTTGCATTGCAAGAGCTGTGTCCATGATGTCTTGCGTCGTTGCACGGAAATGAAAGTACTTCGCATGATCGCCAAGCGCTTCGCGCATCTGCTGAATAAGCCCAACAATAGGTCGACCCACAATCAACAAGTCCGCCTGCATTTGGTCCTTGTCGAGCATCTGAGGCGACAAAGCCTCAATCGCACGGGCTGCATCATTAGGAATAAGCCCCGCCTCGGCCTGACATCGAGCCAGGGTTTGCTCAACCTTCAACCAGGCTGAGATCGTGCTGTGTTCTGACCAAATGACGCGCATGTCGAGGGTCGAGAAACAGTCGCGGTAAAGGCCAAAATCAAGCATCACCCAGCCCTCCCTGCGTCAGCTTTCGGTCTTTCAGGATACCCCGGATGCGGAATGCTATCGCGCCTGCACCGATGATTATGAAAGCCAGCGCGATTGGGCGCTCGACAAAAATCAGTGCGCCCCCATCCGACATCAAAAGCGATTGGCGAAAGGTCTCTTCGGCGCCTTTTGCCAGTACAAATGAGATGACAAAGGCGGCGATGTTAAAGTCGTGCTTTCGCATCAGCCAACCAACAAACCCTGCCACGGTCATCACGGTCACGTCGAACATCGACCCGCGTGCCGAATAGGCGGCGACAAAGGCGGTCATGAAGATCATCGGATAGAGGACGTTGGTCGGGATCTTCTGGATCAACCGGGCCACTTGCGTCGCCCCGAAATAGCCGATCACGCCATACGCAATGATCCCCAGCATACCGCACGCGAACAGCTTATAGACCAATTCCTTGTCGGTCAGGAAAAGTGTTGGTCCAACCTGAATGCCATGGATCAGGAAGACACCCAGAAGAATGGCGCCAATGGTCGACCCCGGTATTCCCAACGTCAACAGGGGAGCCATAGATGGGCCGGAAACCGCATTGTTTGCTGCTTCGGGTGCTGCGACACCTTCCAATGCGCCCTTGCCCCATTGCTCGGGGTTCTTCGCCCGGCGCTTCCCTTCACCGTAGGATATGAAAGCGGCAATCGCTGAGCCCAGCCCCGGCAGGACGCCGATACCTGCCCCGATAAAGCCACCACGCAAGGCGTGCGGCAGGCAGGGTTTGTATTCCTCCCAGGTCAGATCATTGCCGTCTTGCGTGCTGTCGTTCTCTTTAGTCTCACCATGGGTTTTCCGACGTTCTTCCAATTGGGCAAATACTTCGCCTAGAACAAAGACACCGATCATCAGGGGAACCAGTCCAATGCCATTGGACAAGTCGAAGGAGCCAAAGGTGTAGCGTTCCTCGCTCGAAATCGGATCAAGCCCAACCATGGCGACCAGAATTCCCATAAGGGCCGACGCCAGTCCTTTGACTACGGATTTGCCGATTACCGATCCAATCACAACAAAAGCGGCAAAATAGATTGCAAAGGTTTCCGGCGGTCCCAGTTTCAATGCGATGGACGCGATGAACCCTACACCGATGACCAACATGATATCCCCCATCAGATCGCCAATGACTGAAGAGATGGTGGCGACCTTCATCGCCTTTCCTGCCTTTCCCGCGCGCGCCAGCGGATAGCCGTCGATCTGGGTGGCAGCACTGGCAGCTGTGCCCGGCGTATTGAACAGAATGGCCGCGATTGATCCACCATAGCGTCCGGATTTGCCAATCACGTAAAGAAACGCCAAGGCGAAAAGGGGCGACATATAGAAAGTGATCGGCAACAGCATTGCGATGGCGGCTGATGCGGTCAGTCCGGGGGTCGCACCCACGATCATGCCAACAAACGCCGCCAATACGATGGCGAAAAGCAGCATCGGATCTGTAATCACCGAAAGAAGAGCGGGAAAGATTTCCATATTTTGTTACCCCTGAATCCAGTTCAGCAGATCAAAGACCTCGCCATAGGGTGGGAATACGCCGAGCAGCACAAAGAAAATGATGTGAAAGACCAGCGGGCACAGAATGACTGATAGCGCCAATCCGGTCCGACTACGGACGTCAAAAATGTAGAGAACCAGCGGAGCAACAATCGCAGTCGGAACAAGGTATCCGAACCATCGGAAAGATTGCTGATAGATCAGCGCAATGATGAAAAGGCCGATGATCTCAAGCGTGGCCCCATTGTCGGGTTCGCCTTGTGCTTCACCTGCGTTCTGACGTGTGGCCCCGATGATCAGGAATCCGGACAGAGCAAGCAGCGCAACAGCTGCAGCAATAGGCACAATGCCAGCCCATGTATCACCGGGCGAGGCCGCTGGCACTTGCCAGGCACTCCAGATGGCAACACATGAAATGGCTGCCAGAACAAGCCCTTCGGCATAAGCACGCATAATTCCCTCCGTCACACATTGGTCGTTGAGAGAGATCGGGTGGCGATATCGCCACCTGATCCTGTCAGTCTCAGTTCGTCAGGCTATCCACCAAAGGCGCGGCGTCTTCTTTCATCGCCGAAAGTGTTGCCTTGGCATCTGCGCCGTTTTGATAGACCGGGCCGGTTCCGCGTGAGGCCAGAAGTTCGGCAAACTCAGGTTTCGCTGCGATCTGTTCCAGTGCGTCTTCCATGGCCGCAACCACCTCGGGCGGCGTGTCTTTTGGTGCGAATACAATCACCGGGGACGATACGGCAGCGAAGGGTATCCCTAGTTCACCAAATGATGGCACGTCCGACATAATCCCGTCGCGGTCCTGACTGTTGACCGCCAGCGCGCGCAGTTGATCCTCAAAACCAGCCAATTGCTGCACGCCAAGGAAACCGAAATCAGCTTGTTCGCCAATTAGTGCTGCACGGGTCGGACCACCACCTTTGAATGGTACATCCTGTGCCTCGATGCCGTTGTTGGCCAGAAAGCCCAGGCCGCCAACATGGTGAAACCCGCCGCGTCCCGAATGCGCCCAACGAAGCGATCCTGGATCAGCCTTTGCCGCGTCGATCACGTCTTGCACGCTTTGGAATGGGCTGTCCTTTGGCACCATCAGCGATGTCTGCAACTTACCGACCTGAGCGACAAAATTGAAACTTTCCAATGCGTCAATGTCGGTGTCCCGCGTCATGGTCGACAAAAGGAACGACCCACCCGACGTCATCATCATCGTGTATCCATCCGGACGCGCACCGACGACCGAGTTGGCGCCGTTCAGACCGCCCGAACCGGGCTTGTTCACGACTACAACTGGTACGTCCAATATGCCCTCGGCTGCCGCCGAGATGGCACGTGCATAAGCATCTGTACCACCACCGGCCTTGTACGGCACGATGAGGTTGATGGGGCGCTTGGGCCAGTCGGCAGCAAAGCTGGCTGCGGCTGTTGTCGCTACGGCAACGGCGGCAATGGCCGCGTTAAGTAGTGTTCTGCGTTTCATCGGGTCCTCCCATAAGCTCGACCCTAAACTATCTAAGTTTGGGTGTTGATAAAAATGCAAAGATAACATCTACTCTTGCAAAAAACGAAAGACTTGGTGAATGAACATCAAAGCTTTGCGCGCATTCAGTATCACGTTGTCCGAAGGCTCTCTGATTGCCGCCTCGGAAATATTGCACCTGAGCCAACCCGCTGTCAGCCGATTGATATCGGGATTGGAAGCAGAACTAAGGCTTACATTATTTGATCGAAGCGGCCGCAACCTTACCCCTACGCCAGAAGGGTTCGCATTCTACCGCGAGGCAGGTCGAATTCTGGAAAATCTGGATGAAGTGCCCAGGATCGCGGCGGAAATTCGTGCTGGGCGAACGGAATCACTGCGCATCGTCACGATGCCCAGAATAGCGCAAACCTTATCGGCCCGCTCAGTAGCGAGGTTTTTCAAAGAACATCCTGACATCAACATCAGCCTGGATGTCCGGGCACGGCGCGAAGCCGGAAAGTGGTTAGCAGGGCGCGAATACGACATCGGTATTGGAGCATTGCCCGTTGAACATCCGGGAATTCGCACACAACCGTTATTGAGAGTTCGGGCACAGGCGATCCTGCCTGCAGATCACAAACTTGCCAAACGACAGGAACTCTCAGCGACTGAGCTTGTGAATGAACCTATCATCCGTTTGATGCAGGGGTTGTTACTGCGAGATCAACTGGATGACATCTTTCATTCTGCTGGCGTTTCTCCTGGCCAGTCTTGCGAAGTTGCGTCTTCCCAACTGGCGTGTTCACTTGTTGCAGAAGGGGCAGGTATAACTATCGCAGATGAATTGGTCTCAGCTCAGTTTGGTCTCGAAAACTTGATCCTGGTGCCGGTTGTTCCCGAAAAATGGATGACATTCGGGTTGTTATACCCCGTCTCGCAGGACAGAACTGAAGCTCTTTGCCGCTTTGAAACAGTTTTGCGCGATGTGGTTAGGGAACTGGCGGGTCAAAGCCCAACGTTGGAAGTGGCCATGGATTAGGACCATTCGATGATCAGATGCTCGGGGTTCAATCGCCGTTGAATGCGTCAGGCTCTACGCTGACGCAGTTGCAGAAATGATCCACATCGCAGTGTCGAGAAGGGCGACCAAGGTTTGTTCGTTTGATTGACAATGGGAGCTTAGTGAACTTATCCCCCATTTGTGGCGTGCGCAGCATTGGTAGGTGTGGGCTCTTTCAAGACCTTGGGTGCAGCGCAGCATTTCGGTTCAAGAACCACTCGCCATCAATTTGAACGGCCCATAGCCGACATCCATCAGCCCTTTGAAATACTGCGTTAGCAGCCCGCATTTCAGACATTCGCTGCGATTGCGAAAGCTAGTCTAGGTGAATTCTCACTCCGCGGTCGACAGTGGAATCGCTACCTCACACTTGTCTCATTCATTGCTAGATTTCTATGGCTACAACAAACTCCAGCCAGCTATCGATGCCGGGGGTCAAGATCTGGGGCCAGGCACGAAAACAAATCTGAGGGCACATGCGAATTTGATTCTCTAAACCTTTTTACAATTGAATCGCGCCAATCAAACGACGTTCGTAACATCACAACCTTGTCTCGGGTTCGCCAACAAAGAATTTTAGAACCGATAAGTCGCGCCTAGCACAGGCCCCGACTGATCAAATGTAAAATCGTTGCCGTTGATTTCATGATCGAATGAGATATAGCGATAGCCACCGCGGATCAGCCACCTGTCGTTGATTGCGTAATCTGCCGTCAGCAGAATCTGCCAGGTTTCACTGTCGCTGCGGAAGCCTCCGTAGTCGACAAAACCGGAGCCCGACCACTTATCCGAGAACTGTACCCGTGCTCTGGCGCCGATGACAGGGTCGGTCCAGCTATCATCTGCCGTTGTTGTGCGCCCCGGTGCCGCGCCGGGTAGAAGGGTAAATTCCGTTTCAGTGCTGAACCACCGGAAACCCCCGGCGACGTCAACGGTGATAGTTGGCGCTTCATACACTCTGTAGCCAACATAGCCACTTAGGTATTGTGTGGTAAATGATGTCTCCAGACCCGAGCCGACAGGTCCAGGAGCGCTGTTACTGAAAGATAAGTCTGTGTAGTTGTAATCTGCAAGTATCAGCCAACGTCCGTTGGTGGCCGAGAACGCACTCATAAAGGCAAAATCGAGGTTTTCCAACGCATCCGAAAAGCTGAGCGTACCGTCCAGAGTGCCCAAAGGTGTGTCCAATGTAGTCTCTGTTTCCGGCATGAACAGGTAGATTGTGGCCTCATATGACCAATCGGATTGTTGAGCCGAAGCCACTGTGGCCAAAGATGCAAAAAAAGCTACTCCGCAAGCGCAGCTTTTCACCCAAATTGACGAAGTCATTCTGTCCCTCCCGTCAAACAATCAAGTTTGAATAAATGGTCTTTGGTTTGTGGTTGTTTAGCCATGGGCCTCATTCTACAGCTCCTTCGGTTGCCATGGAACCGCTGCCGACACGATTAATATCAGTGTTCGGGAAGAACTCGGACCAGACATGCCAGAATGCGCCTGCGCGCAGGGTTTCGACACGTTTTAGCTGACCCTGATCTGAATGGCCCCAAAAATCGCAATGGCTCACAGGTTGACCAAAGTCGTTGTACCAAACGCCTAGGCTTTCATACTTTGGATCCAAGCTGACCACGACATCTCGTCCGCCGACATTGGAATTCACGATCCACTCGTTCTCGACGATGAAATCATCAGTCCAGCAAACCGCATCCTTACCGATCGTAATTCCCCAAACGTAGGTTTTATTTGGTAACCGATCGTCCGAACGATCCATGTTGTCCATCACGGGCGCGTCTTCCTGATGCTGGCGTCCGATGCCCCAGCCAAACGTGATCTCGGTCATCATATCCAGCAGGCGCAAAAATGGGTTCGGGGATGGCTTGTTCAGAAATACCTCACCGTCAGGATAGGCCTTCTGAAACCCGCGGAACGTCATTCGAAAGGTTGGCCAGGGCTCCATTTGCGCTTCGGGTCGAAGGGGGCAGGCAGGACCGTCGGAGTTAGGGTCGCGGTCCGCCTCGCGGAAACCATAGATGTGCTGGATCGGCTCGCCCGTGTCGTTATCGCGCAGGATTAGGTTATTGCCATGCTGGGCCAAAACCTCGAGATTCAACCGTCGTCCTTCTATTCGCGGAATGTAACCCTGACCCAGATTGGCCATAGCGCAGTAGGTCATGACCACGTCTTCGCCACCCAAGCCATCTACATTCCCGGCCAGATGAGGGCGCATAATCTGCGCATCCGGGTGCGCGCGCGCTTGGCCGTTGTTTTCGATGACTATGACAGGCGCAGTTGGTCCGACATATTTGCGGGCTTCTTCAATTGGAAAGTACTGTGCGTCATTGAGCTGGTTCCTTAGACCCAAATGCACCCAAACGTAGGGAAACCCATAAAGAAGAAGAGTAAGCACAGCCGCTATGAGCCAAAGCCAGAAAGGGCCACCGCCCAAAAGGAAATGCGCAAGTGTTGCCGCTGCAAACCCGCCAAGTCCGATACCGATCAGGCGATATTCATTGCGGATAAAGCGCACCATATTCTCGCGCTTTACCTTCAGCAGCATTTGAGAGACGTCGCCCAGATCGCGAAAATAGACAAACCCGATGCCGAGAGACACAATCAATCCCAGTGCGAATATTATGCTACCAAACATGCTGTGACCCTCGACCTTGATTAACACAGTCCTTCACAGGTTTATTGCGAAGGATTAGGCTTACTTCTGTGGTGACGCGCGCTTGATCATGAAAGCCTCAACTGCCTGTTGGGTTTCGGGGCGGATGTTCTCGATCCCTTCATAGGGCACGCCATAGGCGGGCGCGGTATCGGGGAATTTTTCTTTGCGGGCCATGTGGCGGCCCAAAATCCGTGCGAACTCCTGCCCTCCCCAGGCGCCAACCTCGGTCGAGACCGAGTATTCTTCGCGCGTGTCCCGATAGAGATCAAAGAACTTTGCAAGAATGGCGCTTTCGCCTGGTCCCGGCAGTTTCAGCTTTAGCTGGTCTTTCACGACCGCCTCGGGCTTGTTCACCGAATAGACGATGACGTGATCGCGGCGAGATTTGGATTCATCGGTGAACAACAAGGCGGCCGACTGGTCCACCCCATCCACAAGGCGATCCCGCGGAATATACTGATCTGCTCCGGCAAAGCGCGACAAAGTGGTATAGAGGTCCGAGACATGGATGATGCTGTTAAGCAACCCGTCAGCCTCGATCATACCGGGCCAGCGGATGAAGGCGTCAACTCGGATACCGCCTTCGGTCGTGTCACCTTTGCCGCCAGCATAGATCAGCGGGGTGAACCCGGATTGCGGCGCGTATTTGGTGAAATGGCCATTGTCACCCATGACCACAACCACAGTGTTTTCCGTCAAGCCCAACTCTTCCAGCCGCGCGAACAAGTCGCCCAACCACTGATCGAGCAACTGCATTTTGTCCACATACAGGCCACCATTAACGCTCTCTGGCCCCGACCGCCCGGCACGGGTGTTGTCCAGCGGGATCATCGGCCAGTATTGTAAGAAAAACGGGTCTTCACCACTTGCTAGGCGATCCAATTCTTCCATCGTCTTGTCCTGAAACCCCTGGTTCATCTCATCGTACTTCGCAGCGTTCCAGCGTTCGCCGGTTTCCATGCGAATTTCGCGGATGGGCCCGCCGGTTTCCCCTTCGATGACTGTCATCATCGCGGCAGAGTCCGGCCGGAACCAGCCGTCCAGCGTATATTTGTCGTCATAGTCACGGATCGCGACCGAGACCTGTTCTTTGATCGCATCATCATTGAAGATCGTCAGCTGGCCCTGTTGGTGGATGGCGTGCTGGGCATAGTCAAAACCCTGATTCATCGCCCAGCTTTCGGCGATATCGCCCATGTGCCATTTGCCGACATGGCTGGTCGCATAACCCGCCTGTTTCAGAATTTCGGCCAAGGTGACCTCGTTTTCCGGTAAGCCAAACCCGGCAATGTCCACCGTTGTGTCGCCCATACCCATGCGTACGGGCAACCGCCCGGTCATTTGTGCCACGCGGGTCGGCGTGCACGAAGGTTCAGTATACATGCGCACCATTCGCATCGCCTGATCGGAAAAGTCGTTGATATTCGGCGTTTCATAACCTCGCACAGCGTTTAGCTCGGGGATGCCCATGTCGCCGAAGCCCATATCGTCGATCAGAACGCTGACTATGTTTGGGGGCTGCCCATTGTTACCGTCACGAAAAGCGGCCAGAGCATCATCAACAGCGGTATCATCCTGTGCCCATTGTTCTGCATGTTGTGCCTGCAGAATATAGAATTCGGCATCGTGTTGAATTGGGTCTTCCTGCGCTTGCAAAGGTGGTGCCGTAACGCCTGCACAAAAAACCAGAAGCCATTGTAGTTTCATTCCGTCTCCCCCAGGTTTGAAGCCGAGCTTCGGTGTTTGATCTTTGATGCGTTAACCAATTGTAACATCGTTATATTCAGATATTTACTTAAATTTGCGACGTCACTGCCAACTCATGAATACATCACGGGTCAGTTCAGTTTCCGGACGCAGGTTTTCGATGCCCTCATAGGGGGTACCTTTGCCGATCTCTGAATGTGGATATTTGGCGATCATCTTCTGGTGGCGCTTTATCATATCCTGAAAAGATGCACCGGCCCAAAGCGAGTAGCCAACCAACGGGTGTTCCTCACGAGGGTCCCGATAGATGTTATAGGTTGGAGCAGCCGCGCCGGGTTGACCAGGGGCAGGAAGGTGCATCTTGAATTCTTGTTTAACGACCGAGCGCAAGACAGGACCTTCGTAGACATAGACATAGTCGCGCCGACCGTTCCCCTCGCCGTTCAACAGTAACGCCGTCTGGTCAATGCCGTCTATCACACGGTCCCTTGGGATAAAGGCGGTGGCTCCGGCAATTCGCGCCATTGTGGTGAAGATATCTGAAACATGAACGATGTCGCCAGCTGCACTGTTGGGTTCGATCACACCGGGCCAACGAATGAACGCGTCGGTTCTTACTCCGCCTTCAAGATGCTGAGTTTTGCCTCCGCGATAGATTAGTTGGTTCAGGCCGGATGAGCCTTCATAATGATACATCAGACCATTATCTGCCATCAGAACAACAATTGTGTTGTCCGCCGTGCCGGTTTCTTCAAGCTTGGCCAAGAGATCTCCAATCCATCCATCAAGCAGTTGCAGCTTGTCAGCATGAAACCCGCCATTTCGTGAAATTGCCTGATCCGGGTAGACGAAGTTCAACGGGTACAGCGGCCAGTATTGCAAGAAGAACGGCGCATCCTCGGAGGCTACACGTTCGAGTTGCTCCAGCGCCTGCCGTTGATATCGTTCGTTCATCTCTTCATATTTGGCCTGCGTCCAAACCTCACCGGCTGACATGTCTACTTCCAGGGCGGGCCCACCGGCTTCGGCCTCGACACCGGTGACAAGACCATATGGCTTGAAGCGCTCATCCAGCAGGAACTGATTGTTCTGCCCCTCGGGCACGTAACCGAGCATGGCGTTGGACCTCATTGCCTCGGGGATCATGAGGCTCAGCTGCACTTGCTGGTGTAGTGGAAATGCGGCCCAATCGAATCCTTGATTGTGTGGGTACGATTGCTCAATGTCACCTTGGTGCCATTTGCCGATATGCGCCGTATTGTAGCCGACTTGTTTCAGTATCTCCGGCAGTGTCACTTCGCTGGTCGGAAGACCTTCTCCGACCAAAGCCACTTTGACCTCTTCGACACCGGCGCGTATCGGGTGGCGCCCTGTCAGCATGGCGGTACGTGTGGGAGTACAAGAGGGTTCGGTATACATGCGCATCAGCGACATGCCTTCGGTAGCCAACCGATTGATGCTGGGTGTCTCGATCCCCATGACGTAATTCATCTTGCGGTCACCCATCTGACCAAAGCTTACATCATCGATCAAGATGTAGAGGAAATTAGGAGGCTTGCCGCCATTGGCCGCACGAATTTCGGTCAGCTTTGCGTCGACTTCAACGTCTTGCGCATCCCATGCCTCACCAAACTGCGCGCGAAGGAATTCGAACTCGCCGTCATGAACAATCGGGGTTTCCTGAGCAAGCGCGGAGCCGGCACCAATCAACAACGCAGGCAAAATGTATCTAAGTCTCATGTCAAACCTCCAAATCTTTGTTCCGTACCGATTCCGAATCAAGGCCATGCGCCTCCAGCCGTCCGTCAATACTGCTGCGCAGGTCCGAAAGGCTTTCTGCCAGATCGGCGAGATAGCGCATCTGAAGAACAGACTGCGACCTTGGCGGCACCGCCAGTTCGGCGAAGACCTCTTTGTAGTCGCGGCAAATTCGATCAAACTCTTGGTCTTTTGCCCGCAGGTCCCGCAGCAGGCGACCCGCTTCGGGAAATTGGGATTCAAAGAACTCATCATCCGTCATTGGCAGCGCCCTTCAGGCATTCGTTTGCCAAGCATGCACCCAACAGAAAATGTATTGAACGTACAAAGCCGCATGCTACCGTAGCACCATGGCGCCAAACCCTTATTGCGAAAGGATAGTTCTTTGACCGCCAGCATGGACGATCAGGAACAGAATGACATTCAACAGTTCTCGGCCGAGCAGGTGCGCGATGCGTTGGATAGGGTTCAGAAGTCAGATGAATTCAAAGGGTCCGCCCGCATGCGGTCTTTTCTGTCTTATGTTGTGATGGAATCGCTCGAGGGTCGTTCCGAACAGATACGCGCCAAAACCATTGCGATGGATGTTTATGGATACGACGCGGATGAGCTATTGAAACGCGAAGGCGTCGTACGTGTGGATGCGGGACGTGTTCGGCGAAAACTCCAAGCTTATTATGAAAGTAAGGGGATTGCTGACGAATTGGTAATCTCATTGCCTGTCGGAAGTTACGCACCCGAGTTTTTGCCAGGCTCCAATCGACGCAGCCAACCATTACGCGGAAGGCGGCAGGCTTACGCAGTCGTTATCTCGCTTTCACTTCTAGTAGCCGGTATTCTAGTTGGTGTTCTGATCGGCCGCGGTTCGCAATCTGTTGCTCCAATAACTGGCAAAGCTGCGATCTACGACGTGTCGCCAGCCCGCGTCGAAGCAATGAACCTAAGCAACGCTGGCCGGGATCTGATTTTTCCGGTTACAGATTTGGCAGGCCTTCAACCAGCGTTGTTGATATTTCAAACAACAACTGAACGAGATCCGTTTTATTACGGGGGGTATGCTGGCGCTTCTCAGGTCGAAACCATGTTCGCCATCATGAAATCTGGCGATCCCGGTTCTGATGAGTTTTTGCACGCGGCCGACAAGAATAGTGCTTATGCTTTGGAATTGGCTCCGGATGCAGCATGGCCGCTTTCAGCGCGAGCCTGGTTTGAATTTGGGGTGGGCAATTACGATAGCGCAGTTCGATTATCCCAACGGGCCGTAGGTTTGGCACCCGATGATTCACATGTTGCTGAATTCGATGCCTTGATTTCCCTTTATACATCTGATTTCGAACGAGTTTTGTCTCAATCAGCGCGATATAGAGTCCTGGCCTCACAAGGAGGGGGACTTGTATTTGACAATGCATTGGGTGCGGCTCAGTTCCATACGGGAGACTATGCTGCCGCAATCAGGACGTTTGATGAAACAATATCGCGTGGTGGGCCGTTCGGACCAATTTCCGCAGCTTACCTTATGGCAGCCCACTGGAGGAACGGAGAACAAGCAGAGGCACAGCGGCTTGCAAAAGTATTTTCGGACACTTGGCCAAGCTTCCCTCTCGAAGCACTGAAGGCTCGAGTGTTTGTAGACCCGCAGCCAGTTCAAGAGCTGATCAGTGCAATGAAGGCTGCGGGTTGGTCAGGAACCGTCAGGCCCTGATTCTACGCAGTAGGATGTGTCACAATCAATTTGCTTAGATTGGAATGACATAAAGACCAGCGTAAAAATGCCAGCGCCATGCCGCGAAGTAGAGTTTGTTTGCGCCGCCCTCGGACAGCGCAGGTGTATCGGTAATAGTCATTTAGTGGCCTCCAAGCACAATCGCGCCGCATCCAGCGGGATACGGGCATCTTTGATTTCAATAGAAGGTAATGAAATCAGGCGTGAGGCAGGTCGCGGGTCAAACGCGCGGGATCGAGATCATTGCGCTCGGCAACGCGCTTGGCGATAAATTCGAAAGTTCGCGTTGCTGTGGTCTGTACGAAGCGTGGACAACTGTCTTGAATCAGAACGGACGTGTTGCTGATGCGGCAAGCTTCGCAATCAACGGTCACTGGTGCGCTGTCGCCATCTATATTTCCGCAGATGCCGCTCAACTGCCCGCCTGCCGCAATATAGGCGGTGAGTTCCGGGGTCGTAGACATGGGAGCTGTCCGATACGCAAAGCTCAGCATTCGTGACTTTGGGCTCAGAGCCGACCTCAGATGCGGCGCGGCATCTGCCAGTTTCGCAGAACTAGCATCGTGGCAGAACGGCCCATAAGAGACATTCTACAACCGAGCGGATTACTGAAATACAGCGTTGCAAACCGGCGTTTGCTGCCCGTGCATACCCATTCGCAGCAATATCTACACTATCCGGGAAAGACCGGTATTGGTCACGACAGCGGTCGTTCTAACATTTTGGCTGCAGACAAGCTGTCAGGCGGTACAAAAATCTCGCAGTATCGAATTAAAGAGCCCCGGCTTCTCTAAATGCGTCGCGTGAGCACATCCAGGTATCACGGCGAGGTTGGCGTCGGGAATTGATTGCCACAATTGTTCGGTTTGGCTCCATGGATAGGTCCGATCCCGGTCACCCCAAATCACCAACGTACGGGTCATGATATCCGCCAAATGTTTGGCGCCGCTCCAACTTTCCATTGCGTCGAGCCCAATTAGCATGGTTTGCAGGCTGCATTGTTCTGCAATCATAGCACAGTCCTCATAGGCCGCAGCTTTTCCCCGATCAAGAAACCAGGTTGCCGCAATACGTCTGGCCGTGGCTCTTGGTCCTTCTGTATTGGCCCGGCGCTTTGAAGTGTCGATCGTCTCAAACCGGCCGGGTAAAATGCCAATCGTTCCGGTGCCGTAAAGCACCAACCGGTCGATACGTTCGGGTGCGCGGGTAACCATTTCTTGGACGATCATCCCGCCCATTGAATGGCCGATCAGGATAAATCGCTCAATTCCCCGCCCGGTTAATTCGCACAGCGCCCACTCGGCAAATCCAGCAATACTGGTAGGGGCCTCGAGATGCGCATTCTCACCAAATCCCGGTAAGTCCAAGGCTACGACGTTGAAACCGGCCAGGGCTTCGACTTGCCCTAACCATTGTCGACTGCCGCCCAAAAATCCATGGACGAATACGACAGGTGTCATTTGCGCCCACCCTGTACAATGCGATCAAGGATCATGGCGCAGAAAAGGATCGCAAACCCGGCGAGGATGCCTTGGCCCACATTGGCATATTGCAATGCTTCCAGCACGTCCTCACCCAGCCCCTTGGCGCCAATCAGCGAGGCCACGACGACCATCGCCAGCGACAACATAATCGTCTGGTTGATCCCCGCGCGGATCGATGGGCTTGCTAATGGAAGATCTACCTTAGTGAGCAAGTACCACTTATTGGCACCGAAACTAATAGCTGCTTCGCGCACGCTTTCTGGTACACCACGCAGACCAAGAACGGTCAATCGTACCACCGGTGTGCCGCCAAAAATCATCGTGACCACAACCGCCGCTGGCTTTCCAACGCCGAAGAACGCAATCACAGGCACCATGAACACGAAGGCTGGCATGGTTTGCATGAAATCCATGATCGGCTGGATAAACGCATAGAACCGTGGGCGACGGGCAGCAAACATGCCGAGCGGAATTCCTATAACAATCGACAGACACGCCGCTGTCCCCAACAAGGCCAGCGTCGTCATGGCACCTTCCCAGAAACCCAGCAGGCCCATATAGGCCAGAAATGCGCCCGAATAGATCGCCGTGCTGATGCCCGCTGTCAGCCAGGTCAGCAGAATAATCAAGCTCGCAATCACGATCCATGGCGTCTGAACCAGTATGACCTCTAGCGCATCCAACAGAGTGCGGATGCCGAATGTCAGCCCATCAAAGAAGGTCTCGCTGTTGCGTACGCACCAGGCGATGAAATCTTCTACCCAAGTGATACTGGTCAGGCGGATGTTTGGGTCTGTCGGAAAATGGCTAAGCAGTGAAAAGCGCCCTGGGAAGCTGTAATGCAACATTGCCGCGGCGACGATTAACGCCATGAAGATTGCGCTGAACACGATCTGCGACACCGGCATGGCCGAACGGATCGAACGATCCGATAGCCACTCCGAGAAACGCGCCTCAAGCGCCCAGTTCGCCACCTGCGACTGTATGAATTTGATGATGATCAGTATGATCAGGCCGGTTAGAATGATGTAAGGACCTTCAGCTGCCATCGCCTCGGCCTCGGCACGGATACCCCCTATGTTTTCTTCAAGCGAGTCCACCGTTCGCTGATAGACATCGATCTTGTCCGAATTGTTTTCGATAGCCGCCGCCAATTGCTGACGGCGCAGTTCAAGCGTCCCTTCAATCGATGCAATACGCTCCATTGCCTCGGCTGCCAGATCGCCGAACAACCCTCGCGCAATCTGCACAAAGGCTATAGTTTCGAGGATCAGAAATGGTAACGCCCATGACCACAGACCTCGCGCACCGAACCAGACCGGACCAAACAATCCGGCCATCAGATTGAAAGTTGGTGTAAAGCGGGACGATGCACCAATCTTGTCGAAATTACGGATATAGTAGTCAGGGCTGGTGCGCACAAATGTGCGAATGCTTTCACGCCGCTCTTCGGCATAGGCAAGGGCCGCTTCGCTTTCGGTATCTTCCAGCGGGTTCACATCAGAAATGCTCATGACACTTCGGTCCCTTCGATCACGGTGCGCAACAGATCGGCACGGGTTATGACGCCAACATCCACGCCGCCGTCCTCCACAAGGATTGCGCTACTGTTGTCGATCGCCAGATTGATCAGCGTGCTCAGATTTTCGTCTTCATTCACGCGCGGGGCATCCGCCGATAGCGGCCCATGGGCCGCAATATGTTCTGGAATTGGCCGCATGACCGCATGGGCGCGCACCACTTTGAGGCGTGAAATACCTGCAACGAAATCAGCCACATAGTCATCAGCGGGGTTCATGACAATGTCTTCGGCTGTCCCGATCTGCACCACCTTGCCGTCCCGCATGATGGCGATCCGATTGCCGATGCGGACGGCTTCATCAAGGTCATGGGTAATGAAGATCGTAGTCTTCTTGAGAATCTTGCTCAGCCGGATGAATTCATCCTGTAATTGTCGCCGGATCAGCGGATCAAGGGCCGAAAACGGTTCATCCATCAAAAGCACGTCGGGGTTGGCGGCCAAGGCGCGGGCCAGGCCCACACGTTGTTGCATGCCACCGGACAGCTCGTGTGCGAACTTTGACCCCCAGGCACCCAGTTCGACAATATCGAGAATAGCAGCAGCCTGACGCATGCGTTCATTCTTGCTGACCTGTCGGATTTCCAGTGGCATTGCCACGTTATCCAACACCGACCGATGCGGCATCAGCGCAAAGTTCTGAAACACCATACCGATTTTGTTGTTGCGAAACTGCTGAAGCTCTTTTGGCCCCAAGGCCATGACATCAGTGCCTTCGATTTCGATCTTACCAGCTGTCGGCTCCAGCAATCGGTTGAAATGGCGAACCAGGGTGGATTTACCGCTGCCTGACAGACCCATGATGCAAAAAATCTCACCCCGGTTTACCGACAGGCTGACATCAGCGACACCGACAACACAGTTGTATTCGGCCAGCACTTGGGACTTGTCCAACCCGCGGTCGCGGATCGCCTGCAGCGCCACCTCGGGTCTGCCTCCGAAAATTTTCCAGACATTCGAAATTTCGATAACGGTGTCGTCGCTCATAGGTCCTCCAGAGATCTGCTTTTGGGTGGCGCCAACAGATGCCGCCACCCTGTTTCTGGAAGTGGGATCAGAGACCCAGCCAAGCGTCGACGCGATCCGGGTTCGCTTCGACCCATTCGCGGGCAACCTCTGCCGGATCGCGACCTTTGCCGCTGATCTCATAGGCGAAACCGCTGACATCATCCGCAGTCAATGCGAAATTCGCGAAGAAATCAGCAATCGCAGGTGAGCGGTCTGGCAACGTATTAGACCATGCGATCTGGACGTTCTTCAGGGCGTCTTTGGTGGCTACACTGGATTTGCTATACCAATCCGGATCGTCCGATGGCTGCACCATCACGTATTTTGCCGGGTCGAACGTCGGCTCGCTCAGCATTTGAACGTCGAACATGTACCAGACCGCGTGTGGCTTGTAGCAATAGAAGGCATAGCCCTCGCCTTTGGCGATGCTGTCTTTGATACGCGCGGTCTTCACGCTTTCTTCTGCACGCACGGGCTCGATGAAATCAAGCAGACCGTAGTCGCGCGTTTTCACCTCGTTCACATTGGCCGAAGCCCAGCCGGGGGCGCCAATCCACATCTCACCCTTGCCGTTGCCATCGCTGTCCATCAGGGCGGCGACATCAGGGCGGCCCAGATCAGCTATGTCGGTTATATTGTTGGCCTCACCAAAGTCCTTGCTGACGCAAAAACCCTGATTGCCTTCGTAGGGGTTCGAGGACAATGTTACCGTACCGGCCTCGTCGACATACTTCTTGGTAAAGCTCTCCTGATTGGGCAGCCACACATCTGGATGCACGTCGATGTCACCTTTGCCCTGATCCATGGCTTGAAAGATGGTTGCATTGTTACCGGGCACATATTCAACCGTCCCGCCGATGCGCGTTTCAACAACGGCACCCAGAAGATGAGCGATTGCCTGCGCCCCGGTCCAAGACGGCACACCGATTTTAACCTCTTCCGCCGCGAATGCGGGCATCGCATAGATACCTACCGCCGCTGCCATACCAAATGCCTTTAGCTTGTTTCTCATGATAGTCTCCTCTGTTGAATTGCGCCGTATTTTGGCGTCGTTTTTTTAGTCAATCTCATTCCCATCGCTCGGCGGTGTCGTACAAAGTCGTCTCGGGCTGCGACTTCGGACGGAAGGGGAAAAGGGGGACAAACCGCCAGGCCCTAGCTTAAAGTCTAGAGCATGAGGTTTTCTGAGGGCCAATTCGAACATTTCATCAAACTATTCCCGCAATGCATAGTTTTGAGTATGCTCGACCAATGCTTCCTTGGAAATGCAGGTACACACATTGGATTTGAACTGGCTGCGCGACTTTGAATGCCTCGCCCGGACACTGAACTTCACCCGAGCCTCCGATGAACGCAACATCACACAATCCGCATTCAGTCGTAGAATCAAAGCGTTGGAGAGCTGGGTCGGGCTGCCTCTGGTCAATCGCGCCACCTATCCTGTTCAATTGACAGAAGCAGGTCAACAATTCTTGCCGGTCGCTTTAGCGGCGATCTCACAACTGTCAGAATCCCGTCAATCGCTGCGGGATGCCGATCGTGGGGATAGCCGTTTCATCCGGTTTTCGGTCCTCCACACGATCGCGGTTAATTTTTTGGCAAGTCGCATCGAAGAGTTGCAGATGCAAATTCCCGATCTGCGCACTCGTGTACTGTCCGATTCCCTAAGCACCTGCTGTGACCTGTTGGTCGAGGGCGCAGTGGACATTCTCTTGTGTTACAATCACCACTCGGTTTCACCGATGATTGATGAAACCGCATTTGAGCGAAAAGACCTGTTAAAGGATCGTCTGGTGCCAGTGGCTACAGCTGATTCAGCGCGTGCCATGGGTTGGAGTCTCGCAGAGCAGGATGGCCCACCCATCCCCTATCTGGCATATGATCGTTCTTCGTTTTTAGGCATGGTTGTAGAAAATACCATAGACCGCAAACCCCTGAACGCCGAGACGATTTATGTTGATAGTCTGGTTGAGACAATCAAGAGACGCCTGATTACCGGAAGCGGCTTTGCCTGGATGCCCGAAACTGCGATTTCGCCAGAGCTGGACGCGGGATTGCTGGTGCCAATCGGCGATGACGCGTGGTGTGCCACCTTGACGATTTCCGCATTTGCCAATCCGGCGACCTTTGATCAGACAGCGCAACAGCTTTGGGACCAATTATGAACAAAGGTATCTGTTGACTTACAGATTGCCTCCGAACGCTGTGGCGCACTTAATTCAATCGCCTAAACTTGCCCTGCGTGGGAAAATTCGACAATCGCCTGGACAAGCAGGTCAATCGTATCAATGGCATTGACCTCGGCCGCAACACTATCAGCGATGAGCGAGAATTCTGAGCAAGCCACAAGCTGCAGGTCGGCCCCTGCGGCAACAAGTTCTTTCGAGGCAACTCTTAGTGTTTCGCGCCCTTCATTGCACGGACCGTCCGTCTTAATTTTCCGGATCGCTGCAAGCATCTTTTCATCACATGCGGACCAAACCACCGACAGCCCGCGCCTGTGCAACGCTGTCTCGAATAGCTGCGTATGTCGTACGGCGGGCGAGGCAAGCATCCCGACACATCCCCCTGATCCGAGCGTCCCAGCCGCATGATCAGCCGTCAGTTCGACCACGCTCAGCAAGGGTATTTCCACGGAGTCCGTAATCGCCTTGGCATAGTGATGGGCGGTGTTGCACGGCATCGCCAGCGCCAAGGCTCCAGCATCTTCAAGCCGACGCGCCATAGCGGCAAGCGTCGGCCCCGGATCCTCGCCGACGCCCTCGAGCAGATGACTAACCCGCGACGGCACCTGCGGGTTCATGTCGATCAACAAAGGTATATGATCCTGGTCATCAGTTGCGGGTACGGCCGCCACCAGCTTGCGCTGGAGGAGGATCGTCGCATCGGGGCCCATACCGCCAAGAATTCCAACCGGGCGCAGTGTCATGGCTCAGACAGTCACCCAGCGGTTTTGATGATCAAAGGCAAAATCATACCCCCCAAGGGCTGCGGCACCCCCGGTGTGCAGGAACACAATCCGTTCGCCATTGAACTCACCCTTGCGGGCAAGATCAATCAGACCGGCCGCACCCTTGGCAGAATAGCACGGATCGAGGAGGATGCCTTCGAGCTCTGCAAACATCTGGATCGCCTCTATGCCGCTTTTCGTGGGCAGGCCATAACCCTCGCCGACATAGTCAGTATTGGCCTTCACGTCTTCGCGCTTGACCATACCTGCGCAGCCCAGTTTTTCAGCGGTTTTGCAGGCGAGGTCAAAAACCATCTGTTCTTGCTTGGGCTGAGGCGCCCTTGTGCCGATGCCCAGAACGGGCACCTGCGCATTCATAGCACACATGCCCGTCACCAATCCGGCCTGCGTTCCTGAAGAACCGGTTGCATGCACCAATCTGTCAATTTGCAAACCACTGTTATTTGCTTGTGCCAACAGTTCGAAGGCCGCGTTAACATAGCCAAGTGCGCCGGTCGGGTTCGATCCGCCGCCAGGAATGACATAGACATTGTGCCCTTCCGCGCGCTTCTTTTCGGCTGCTTTTTCCATCTCACCCGGCATGTCGTGGCCGCCGGGAAACTTCTCGGTAGTTGCGCCATGCAAATGGTCTAGAAGGACGTTACCGTTCGTATTGTAGTTTCCATTTTGGTAACCGGTGCGATCCTCCAAAAGGATGTGACAGGCAAGCCCCAGTTTGGCGGCAAATGCAGCCGTCTGCCGACCGTGGTTGGTTTGCGTGGCCCCTTGGGTCATCACCATGTCGGCACCCTGCGCCTCGGCCTCGGCCATCAGAAATTCAAGCTTGCGGGTCTTGTTGCCGCCGGTCGACATCCCAGTGCAATCATCGCGCTTGATCCAGATTTCGACCCCCAGTTCTTTTGACAATCGCGTCATGGGTTCAAGCGGTGTTGGAAGATGGGCAAGATGCAGGCGGGGAAAACGGACAAGGTGCATGTCATGGTTCCTAATATTTGCATTTATCAACTTACTACGCGCTGAGGCGCATTCCTAATTCGAACTTCGGTACATAAATTGCAGGAATTGCATGTTGTCACGAACTGCACTATCGATCCGCCATGCGTCTTGAGTGGATCGATGATATATTGGCCGTGCTTGATAGCGGCTCTCTCGCCCGCGCCGCTGAAAAGCGATTGCTGACGCAATCTGCGTTTACTCGGCGGGTGCGGCTTATCGAAGACAACATCGGCGCAACGCTGTTTGATCGCCGCCGCAAGCCAGTCTCTTTGATGCCAGGCGTGCGGGAACTGGAATTTGAATTACGTGAACTCAGCACCCGGCTGCATGGGCTTCGGCACAGCCTAAAAACCGCGAGTGATCAGGCCGGCAAGTCGCTGTCTTTCGTTTGCCAACACGCCCTCACAACGACGGTTTCCCCCGAAATTGTGCGTGTTTTGACTGAAGATGGCGAAACCTCGGTTCGCGTGCGGTCAGGAAATCAAGACGAGTGCCTACTGCATCTGATTTCGAAGGAGGTCGATTTTGCCATCATGTACGCGGTGCCTGATGACAAGATGCAAGAACCCGTCAACGTATTTGAAACCAAAACGCTGGGGATGGATACGTTAATTCCCGTCTGCGCGCCTGCTGTGCGTCCGCAAGTGACGGAAGCCGCAATTCCAACAATCAGCTACCCGCCCGAGGTTTTTCTCGGGCAGGTCTATTCCCGGATGATCGCCCCGCGTTTGCCTGAAGGTAAAACCGCAATACCCAAGGCCGAAACCGCGCTTACATTGGCCATTCTAGAATACGCCCTGAATGAAATCGGAATTGCCTGGCTGCCCCACTCGCTGGTCGCGACCCACCTTTCTGACGGCAGGCTTATGTGCATCGAAGATGTGCTGCCCACTCAAATTCTGGCAATCAGGATGGTCCGCTTGGCAAAAGCGCAGCCAGATCATGCGGAGCAAATATGGAAACAACTTGAAGACATTTTAAGTTTCTAGTTTTCCCGCTGCACTCTCTATCCCAAATGGCAAGCCGCCCCTAATCAGAAGGGCTTGATTTTCCCTTACACACCCTTCGCCAGACCGAAAAAAACGAAGCCCACACGCAAAACGCTTCGTTATCGCAAAAACTGCTACATCCTAAGCACCTGATCTTGGCAGCAGTCGTCTCTCGAACATGCCCAGCTGCCAAAGAAGCGATACAAGCGAGTGGCCACTTTGACCGTTGTGGTTTTTGAAATTCGAATACGCGGCGAACGTCTGCTTCCCGCCCATTTTTTAGAAAAACAACGTGTTCTGGCGCAAAGAGTTACGGCGCAGCCCACACCGTCGCACTTGTCTTGGGGCCAGCGGGATTTGGACTAGCCAAACGCCCCTGGCCATCAGGGGAAAGATGCTGCCTTCCCCCTCGGGCAACCCTATTAGACAGAACCGTGTCCTCGACCGTGCCTGCGGGCCGCGCCACCCCCGTCGAATAGCATTGCCTCGCACCCTCCCGCGTTCGCCACGTGGCAGATTAGCAGGAACAGGCAGCTTCGCTGTCAGACCTACAAATCAGCTCTGATTTTCCAAGAGGGGGGATCAGATCAAACCAAACTGTCTGCGGGAGTATGAAATGGGGGCGGCGTGCTAGTTGATGACGCAAAGGTCAAATTCAACTGATGTCCAACGTTGGGGGCGCCTTCTGATGTCGAACATTCACTGCTTTTGTGGTCCAACTATGACAGTTGGGTCAGGTTCGTGTGACGTTCAACAGGAAACCAGTGGCGGACCGAGGAGGATTCGAACCCCCGACCCCTTGATTCGTAGTCAAGTACTCTATCCAGCTGAGCTATCGGTCCGCGTTGGTGAGGCGCTATGTAGACCCGGTATTCGGGACGTGCAAGTCGATTCTGTAAAAATAATTCAAAAAGCCCCATCGCCCCGCGGGAGGCGAATTTCAAAGGTGGTACCTGTTGACCCTGTCTCGGTCAGAACAAGGTCACCCCCATGGCCCCGCAACAGTTCCTGTGAGATCGCCAAGCCCAGACCCGACCCGCCTTTGCGGACGCCACCCTGAAAGGGTGTGAACAGATTTTCACGCGCTTTGGCCGGCAGGCCCGGCCCTGTGTCGCTGATCTGAATACACCAGTTGGCGTCCTGCTCTTGCCCGGACAGGGTGATCCGACCGGGCTTTCCTGATGCAACCAGCGCCTGACGGGCATTTCGAACGAGGTTCATCATGACACGGAAAATCTGTTCAGGATCAGCTCTTACGACCAACTCTTCCGGCACATCATTGATGATCTCGACACAGGCATCGGCAACGGCAAGTTTCTCGCTCGCAACCACATCCTCGGCCACAATGCGGAGCGGAACCAGTGTAAGCGACGGTGCAGGTTCTTCAGCGCGGCCAAATGCCAATGTGCTTTCGCACAGGGTTACCGCTCGGGTGATCGAGTTCACCAGCTTAGGGGCCATGCGACGCACCAACGGGTCTTCGCTGGATTCGATCCGGTCGGTAAACAGCTGGGCCGAGGTCAGGATGTTGCGCAGATCGTGGCTCACCTTAGCCACAGCCCCGCCCAGCTGCGCCAGACGCTCGCGCTGTTTCAGGGCCTGGGTCAGTTCGGTTTGCAACTGTTTCAGCGCCTCTTGGGCCTCGCGCAGCTCGGTCACTTTGGAATCCGGTGAGATGATTCCACGGGCATCTTCGGGGGCGCTGGCATAGCGCTGCATATATCCGACAACGCTTTTGATGGGCTTTACCAGAACCACCCGAACCGCAAGAAACAGGAAAAAAGCCGTGATGATCGAAATCACAAATGACAGGCCCAGAATGCGTAACCCATAATCCGTCATCGCCATACGCAAAGGCATGCTGTCAGTCGTCACCTCAATCAGCAGACCTGCGCCTTTCACAGGCTCGCCAATAACACGGATGACTTCATTTTCCGGCGTGAACAACCGCACGACAGCATCCCGGATCAAAACCCATGGTCGCGCGTCGCGCAGGTCATAGGTCTTGCTGATCTGCCCTGGAATAGGAGAGGACAGCATCAACTGGCGCATCTCGTCTCGCCGCAGAACCACGTTATAGACGCCCGCATTGGCCAGCAGTTCAGCCTCAAGGTCCTCGGCCAGCATATCATCGGCCAACAAAGCGAGCGAGGCGATCTGAGCGCGCTCCAGCCGGTTCAGCAGGAAATCTTCGCGGAATCGCGCAATCGAAGGGACAAAAATCAGAACCTCGGCCAACATCACGAAGACCGTCGTCAGGATCAGAAATCGGCCTGACAGCGAGTTCACATTGCTCTCCCTTCCAGGTCAGGGCATCCAGCGCTGGACGAACCTGACCACACGTTTAACCGTTTGATTCTCAAACAGCCTTGGTGAGAAATAGGCGCCCGCCACCCGTTTGTTAAGCTCTCCAATCGTCGGATAGGGCGAAACCATGGCGGCAACCTGCCCCATCTTCAGATTATTGGCCAGCGCCAGCGACCACAAGCTGATCAGCTCACCCGCCTGATGGCCAACAATTGTGGCACCCACAGGTCGGCCTTTGACGACCATGACCTTGATGAAACCATTCGTTTTACGCTCGGAAATGGCGCGGTCGTTGTGGTGATAGTCAAACCGCGCAATTTCCATCTTATCGCCATGCTCGGCGCGCGCCTGCACCTCGGTCAGGCCAACCTGCGCCAGCTCGGGGTCGGTGTAGGTCGCCCAGGGGATATGTGCGGTTTTCGCCTTGGAGGGCAGCCCAAACAGCGCCGAACGAATGATAATCCCCGCGTGATAGCCCGCCACATGAGTGAATTGCAGCCCACCCGCGACATCTCCGATCGCATAGACCCTGCGGTTCGTGGTGCGCAGGGTGTCGTCGACCTTGATGCCGGTTCGGATGGGCTCGATCCCGGCAGCGGCAAGGTTGAGGCGGTCGGTATTGGCCTTTCGCCCCGCAGCGAGCAGCAGATGCGTGCCCGAGAAGATCTCGCCGTTCTCGGTCACCACTTCAACCGCGCCATCGGAGCCGCGAACCTGTGCCACCATCGCCTGTTCATGGATCGCAACGCCCTCGGCGCGCAAACTGTCCAGCACGACCTCTGCCGCCTCGGGGTCATCCTTGCCCAGCGCCTTTTGCCCTTCGATGACTGTGACCTTGCAACCGAGCCGAATATGCGCCTGCGCCATCTCCATCCCGATGGGGCCACCGCCGATGATCAGCAGATGATCGGGCTTGTCGCGCAGATCAAAGATAGTCTCGTTGGTATAATACGGCACCTTGTCCAAACCGGGGATCGACGGAATCAGTGGTGAAGAGCCTGTTGCAATCACAACCCGCCTCGCGGTGATCAGATGATCCCCCGCCTGAACCTGTGTCGGAGAGACAAAGCTGCCATATTCCCGGATCACCTTGACACCAAAGCTTTCGAACCGCTCTTGGCTGTCCATCGGCTCGATCTGCGCAATCACATCATGCACGTGATCTTTGGCGGCGGCGTAATCCACCTGTGGCACCACATCCGCCACACCCAGCGCCGAGGCATGCGCCTGCCCATAGGCGGCCTTGCCGCTGGCAATCAGGGCCTTGGACGGCACGCAGCCGAAATTCAGACAATCCCCGCCCATCTTGTGACCTTCCAGCAGGATCACATCCGCACCCATCTGGCTCGCCCCCGCGGCGACCGACAGCCCACCTGACCCGGCCCCGATCACCAGGATATCGGATTTCAGTTCTTGCATGATCAGCTGTCCTTTTGGCCGCGCAGCGTTTTGATCAGAATGGGCAGAGCCGCCAGCACACACAAGCCGATGATCGGGCCGATGACAAACGGCTCCCACAGCAGTGAGACATCCGGCGTTTCACCTCGGTCGAATACACCGCCCAGTCCGACGCCGATCCAAGTATAAACGATGCCACCGGGAATGATGCCCAGCGCCGTGGTGAACAGAAAGTTGCGGAACTTCACCCCCACCAGCGCCGGCACTAGATTGGCCACAAAGAACGGAACCACCGGGACAAGGCGCAGCAGGAACAGGACCGAGATCTCATTCTCGCGCAGGCCGTCCTTCAGCTTTTTGATGGTGCCTTCCGAGGCTTCAAGCCGTGCTGTCAACGACGCACCTAAGCCCCAGCGCGCCGCCAGAAAAATCGCCGAGGCGCCGATGGTTGCCGAAAAGATGTTGAAGACCGTGCCTGCGAACAGTCCGAACAGGAACCCGCCGGTCATCGAGGCCACCGCAGCGCCAGGCAGCGAAAAGGCAACGATGGCAATGTAGATCGCGATGAATGCGCCTGCCATTGCCCAGTAATTGGCGTCACGCCAGCCCAACAGGTCCTCTCGGTTGTCGCGCAGGGTCTCAAAAGTCAGGTAATCACCCAAGGTAAAGAACCCCACGGCGGCAACGGAAAGAATCACCAGCAAAGGAATATGTCGCGCAAGCCCGCTGCGCGGGGCCTGAGTTGTATCGCTCATAGTGGTGTCCGGTTTTGTGCGTCTCATTCTGGCCTCAACATGCGACGTCACGCGCCCGGGCAACAGGGGCCTCACGCTGCCTTGATCTTTTCGACAGTGAATGTGAGGGTTTTGTGCCTAAAATCCGTATTTTTGAAATCTTTTACCGCGCGGGATTATAGAATTGTTGCAAAAGGCTGCAAAACCCCCACCAAGGGGTTTGACTTACCCCCCGCTTGGCAGTAGAGGACGGGCTTCGAACACCACGGGCAGGCGAATCCGCGCTGCACCCGACCGAATAGATTGGAGACGGAGCGATGAAACGCACCTATCAGCCTTCGAACCTGGTTCGCAAACGCCGCCACGGTTTCCGCGCGCGCATGGCCACCAAGGCCGGCCGCAAGATCCTGAACTCGCGCCGCGCACGTGGCCGCAAGTCGCTGAGCGCATAAACCGCTCACCGATCAGGTTATGAACATGACGCCGCCGGAGGCCCCTGAGGATGGTAAGAACCAACCTGGGGATACGCCCCCGGCGGCGTCCGTTTGCGCATCCAAAACATTGATCATCCTCAGGAAACGATCCGATTTCCTGAACGCCGCGCGTGCGCGTCGGCAGGGCACATCATCAATGATGGTGCAGGCGCGCAAACGCGCCGAGGGCGAGGCGGACGGGATTCGCGTCGGTTTCACCTGTTCCAAAAAGGTCGGCAATGCCGTGGCTCGCAACCGGGCCAAGCGACGCCTGCGCGAAGCTGCGCGCGCGGTACTGCCTGAGAAGGGGCAGGACGGCTGGGATTACGTGCTAATCGGTCGCGCCGATGTCACAGCCGGACGCCCCTATGCAGCGCTGCTGGATGATTTGCGCTATGCTCTGCGTAAAGTCCATGCTGCGCGGAAATGACATTGCTCTCGCATATCCTTGCCTTACCCATTCGGGCGTACCGGTTGCTGTTCAGCCCTTGGGTCGGGTTCAACTGCCGCTATCAGCCTACATGCTCGGCCTATGCGTTGGAGGCACTGGAAAAACACGGTGCCATCAAAGGCACATGGCTGGCCGCACGACGGATTGGGCGCTGCCACCCTTTGGGTGGTGACGGGTATGATCCGGTTCCGGACCGTGAAGATCCCTCCTGACCCGTCGTCGGACTTGACCGGAGCGCACCTTCGCTGAACAGTTGTGCTGTTCAATTCGAGGGCCAGATGACATCTGACGCGCGCCATTCCCTACCCACGCATGACGTTCTGAACCAGCCGCCTGTGCGCGGAGATTTAGACCTTTGGGCCTCTGACCCAGTACTGCAAAATGTGGCAGGCGCGCGAAGCTCTATTCTTCGCAACTATGGTGCAGACCTTGGGCGTGCTGCAGTGAGAGACATGGCGCGCGAGGCCAATTTCCACTCCCCAGAACTTGTTCTGTTTGACCAAGGTGGACGCCGCCTGGATGAAGTGCGTTTCACTCATTCATACCATCACCTGATGCAACTCAGTCAATCATCCGGATACGCAGCCGTTGCCTGGTCTGACCTACCGAATGGTCACGCCACCCACGCCGCCATGGTCTACCTTGCCAGTCAGGTCGAACCCGGACATTGCTGCCCGCTGACCATGACTTACGCAGCCGTTCCAGCACTTGCGGCGAATGAAGAGATTGCCTCGATCTGGGTTCCCAGATTGACGGAATGGAACCACGATTCCTCTATCGCTCCTATCGCCTCCAAAAAAAGCGCCACGCTGGGCATGGCGATGACGGAGAAACAGGGCGGCTCGGACATTCGCGCCACTACAACGACGGCCACACGCGACGGAGATCACTGGCGGCTGCGTGGGCATAAATGGTTCTGCTCGGCCCCGATGTCCGACGGTTTCCTGACACTTGCCCAGACCCCCGGCGGTCTGACCTGTTTCCTTGTGCCCCGCTGGCTGGACGGCGAACGCAACGCAATCCACCTGATGCGGCTGAAGAACAAGCTGGGCAATCGGTCCAACGCCTCGGCCGAGATTGAATACCATGATGCGCTGGCCTATCAGCTTGGCGATGAGGGCGCGGGTGTGCGCACAATCCTGGAGATGGTGCATCACACACGGCTCGACACTGCAATGGCCCCGGCAGGTCTGATGCGGGCGGCCCTCAGCGAAGCGCATCACTGGGTCAGCCATCGCAGCGCCTTTCAGCGCCGGTTGATTGACCAACCCCTGATGCGCATCGTTCTGGCCGATCTCGTGCTGGACTGGGAGGGGGCGCTGACACTGGGAATGCGTGTGGCGCAGGCTTTTGACAGTCATACACCCGAGGACAAAGCCTTTGCCCGCATCGCTGTTGCACTCGCCAAGTTCCTCAACAACAAACGCTGTCCAGTCGTCGTGGTCGAAGCCATGGAGGTGTTGGGCGGCATTGGCTATGTCGAGGACACCCCCCTGCCCCTGCTCTACCGTGAAGCCCCTTTGAACGGCATCTGGGAAGGTTCGGGCAATGTGATCTGTCTGGATATCCTGCGCACCCTGACCCGCGACCCCTTGGCCGCCCAAGTCCTGCAGGCCGAGCTTGAGGCGGCAACCGGAGTGAACCGCCACTATGATGCGGCGCTGAGGGACCACCGCGCCCGCTGGACCAATATCCCACCCGAAGCCGAGGCGCGCTGGTTTGCGGAGCGCACTGCTTTGCTGCTGACTGCCTCTCAACTGATACGCCAAGCGCCCGGGCCGGTCGCTGATGGATTTGTGGCGTCTCGGCTGACAGGTAACAATGGCCGCATCCCCGGTTCGGTGTCCGGGCTGGACACTGGTGCCCTGCTTGCGCGGTTGGGCTGACCCGCACACTTGCCCGGATACGCCATCTGCTGTAGGGGCAGCGCATGTTTGATGAAGCTGACGATATCCATCCGCTGTTTGCCGGCGCGCCTTCGACCACCGAGTTCAAGAAGCTGCGCAAACGCATCGTGCGCCACACCCGCGAAGCCATCGAACACTATGGCATGGTGGACCCGTCCGCGCATGAGAAAGACGGCAAGCCACCCCGTTGGTTGGTCTGCCTGTCAGGCGGCAAGGACAGCTATACCTTGCTAGCGGTTCTGTACGAGCTGAAATGGCGCGGCCTACTACCGGTCGATCTGCTGGCTTGCAATCTGGATCAGGGCCAGCCGGGTTTTCCTGCTACCGTCCTACCCGAGTTTCTGGAACGCATGGGTGTACCGCACCGCATCGAATATCAGGACACTTACTCGGTCGTCATGGACAAGGTTCCCCAAGGCCGCACCTTTTGCGCGCTATGTTCGCGCCTGCGCCGTGGCAACCTGTACCGCATCGCGCGGGAAGAGGGCTGCACGGCCGTGGTGCTGGGTCATCACCGTGACGACATCCTTGAGACGTTTTTCATGAACCTGTTCCACGGCGGCCGTCTAGCAACGATGCCGCCAAAGCTGGTGAACGAAGAAGGCGACCTGTTCGTCTTTCGCCCCCTTGCCCATGTCGCCGAGGCGGATTGCGAGAAATTCGCCAATGCGATGAACTACCCGATCATTCCTTGTGACCTGTGCGGCAGCCAGGACGGGTTACAACGCCAGCAGGTCAAACAGATTCTCGATCAGTGGGAAAAAAACAGCCCCGGACGGCGGCAAGTGATGTTCCGCGCCTTAACCAATGCGCGCCCTTCGCACCTTTTGGACCCGAAATTGTTTGATTTTGTTAATCTTTCCATCAATTCGAGCGAAAAAACTGAAAAAACGGATGATATTCCACAGCTGCGTTAACGAGTGACTCAGACTGATTTTCTACGGTTTGACCTGAGCGCAAGATGCTCAGGGTAAAGGCGAAGACGAACCGATGAGGAAATCTGTTTCCGTTGATCAATTTCTCGATACTCTCACCACGTATCTGAGTGGCCCGCCGGTGCTGGCCTTTGCTCCCGCCATTTCGCTTGCGGCTTTCTGGATCGGTGGAGAACGTGCGCTTGTCGTTGTGGCACTAAGCCTTCCGTTGCTGATCGTCGCCTTCGCCTCAGTCAGACGCACGCAAACTGCACGCATCTCTCCACTGCACCAACACGGAAGACTGGCGCCAACGGATAAGTTTGCCGCCGAACTTGAAAACTTCTTTGACCGTACCGATCACAATAACATGGGATCGGCTTGTATGATTATAGCCTTAGACGGGTTCACTGAATTTGTTGACCTGCACGGAAATGCGGCCGCGACCCATCTGTCCAGCCAATTTTGTGACCGCATCTTCTCGGTCATTCGAACCGGCGATATTGCAACACGATTAGACGAGTGCAAAATAGCCATCGGCCTGCGCCCGTCACAGCATCTCAATCTCGAAGCCTGTATTCAGATGTCGGGCCGCATCCAATCCGCCGTTGAAGAGCCGATCACCCTAAACGGCACCACTGCCTATGTCTCGTGTTCAATCGGTTTTTGCCTGCAATCCGCAGTTCGCGGATCCGGGTTTGAAAATTGGATTGATGCCGCATCTGCTGCGCTATGCGAAGCTCAGCGTAATGGGCCCTCAACGATCCGCGCCTTTTCAAACGAAACCCGCCGTAGATCCAATATCAGGGCCAACCTTCGCAAAGAGTTCGAGGCTGCGCTGGACAACGGACAAATCCGCCCCTGGTTTCAGCCTCAGGTTTCCACAGATACAGGGCGGGTTACGGGGTTTGAAGCCCTGGCCCGCTGGGAGCACCCGGAAAAAGGCATCTTGAACCCACAGATATTTCTGCCTTTTGCCGAACAGGCCGAGCTGATGGAGAGGCTTGGCCAAACGATGCGGCATCATGCATTTTCCGCGATGTGCTGCTGGGACCGGAACGGGATTCACGTCCCACGAATCGGAATCAATTTTTCTTCGGATGAGCTACGAGACCCCGCTCTGCTGGACCGATTGAAATGGGAACTGGACCAAAACGACCTGACGCCCGACCGACTGGCTGTCGAAATTCTGGAAACCGTGTTTTCGCGACGTCCGGACAATGTGATTACCCGCAACGTGACCAGCCTTGCAGCACTTGGCTGTTGTATTGATCTGGATGATTTCGGCACTGGACATGCCTCGATCGCCTCGATCAAACGGTTTGATGTGACGCGGATCAAGATAGACCGAACTTTTGTGGCCAAGGCGGACAGTGATGCATCGCAACAACAATTGGTCAGTGCAATTCTGACTATGGCCGAAAGGTTGAATGTAGAAACACTCGCCGAGGGTGTTGAAACCACCGGTGAGCACGCGTTGATGGCACAGCTTGGTTGTGACCACGTTCAAGGCTTTGGCATTGGCAAGCCCATGCCGTTCGAAAAGACCATGGATTGGATCTCGGCCCATCAGAACAAAGTCAAAGGCATTCCCAAAATTGGACGGCAAGCGGGTTCCTGATCGCAGGTTTTCACCACAAAAGCCCAATCTGGAACCATAAGGCGGGCGAATCCGCTTGACCTTTGGGGCTGCACTCTGTTGAACCCACCGGGTGTGTTTCACTGCTTAAGGTGGCTGTCCCAGATGGACGATCAGAACAAGAATCTCATCCTCGCAACCGCGCTCAGCTTTGTCGTGATCCTGGTTTGGTTCGTGCTGTTTCCACCGCCCGAGCAAACCACCATTACTGATCAGGCTGAAATCAGCGCCATCGAAAGCGATGAGGTTCAGACCCCCAGCGCCTCTAGCGCGGGCACCGTAGGCGAAGCCACGGCGAGCGCAGAAGAAACGCTGCCCGGGTCCGAGGCCGCGCGGATCAAGATCGACACGCCCCGCCTTGAGGGCAGCCTGTCGTTGTCCGGTGGCCGCATCGATGAATTGTACCTGAAGGATTATAAAGTCTCGATCCAGGACGACGCACCGATTGTCGAACTGTTCTCTCCGGTCGGATCTGAATCTGCATATTATGCGCTCTACGGATGGGCGCCTGGCGCTGGTGTCACCGGCACGGACGTACCCGGGCCGAACACGGTCTGGATCGTCGAAAATGGTGAAACACTTGGGGTGAACGCTCCAGTTACGTTGAAGTGGGAGAATGGCAATGGCCTGACCTTCCGCCGTACCATCTCGGTAGACGAGAACTATATGTTCGAAGTCACACAAGCGGTGGAAAACAACACACAAGCCGAGGTCGGCATGGCGCCATATGGCATCCTCGCCCGCCATGGCATCGGCGAAGATGGCGACCTGCCCGGACTTAAGAATTTCTTCATCCTGCATGAAGGCGTGATGGTCATGGCCGACGGTGTTCTGGATGAAATCGACTACGGCGATGTGCGCGACTTTGACATTGATCCGAACGAACGGGCGCAAGCCGAGGTCTTTCAGGTCAAAGACGGTGGCTGGGTCGGCTTTACTGATCACTATTGGATGACCACCCTGATCCCGGCTGAGGGCACGACCTTCAAGGCAGCAGCCAAATACGATGCCCGTCGCAAAATCTATCAGACGGAAACTGTACTGCCGACATTGCTTATCGCACCTGGGGCTACTGAAGAGGTCACAACCCAGCTGTTTGCCGGTGCCAAGGAATGGGAAACCATTCGTGAATATCAGGCCGAAGGCGTTCAAAAGTTCATCGACAGCATCGACTGGGGCTGGTTCTATTTCCTGACCAAGCCGATCTTCTGGCTGCTGCACAACATTAACGCCCAGATCGGCAACATGGGCTGGTCGATCATCGGCCTGACCCTGATCATCAAGGCGATCTTGTTCCCGCTGGCGTTCAAGTCCTATGTCTCGATGGCGAAGATGAAAGAACTGCAGCCGCAGATGGAGGCCCTGAAAGAGGCCGCTGGTGACGATCGTCAGAAAATGCAGCAAGGTATGATGGAACTGTACAAGAAGGAAAAGGTTAACCCCGCCGCGGGCTGTTTGCCGATCCTGATGCAGATCCCGATCTTCTTCTCACTGTATAAGGTGATCTTCGTCACCATCGAACTGCGTCAAGCACCGTGGTTTGGCCCGTTTCAGGATCTCAGCGCACCGGATCCAACGTCAATCATGAACTTCTTCGGCTGGCTGCCTTGGGCCGGACCGCAACCTGACACCCTTATGGCGCTGATCTTCATCGGCATCCTGCCACTGTTGCTGGGGATTTCGATGTGGCTGCAGCAAAAGCTGAACCCGGCACCAACAGACGCGACACAGGCAATGATCTTTGCCTGGATGCCTTGGGTTTTCATGTTCATGCTGGGCAGTTTTGCCAGCGGCCTGGTGGTCTACTGGATCGCGAACAACACGATCACCTTCACTCAGCAATATCTGATCATGCGCAGCCAGGGTTATAAACCGGATGTATTTGGCAACATCAAATCCGGCTTCAAGCGCGCCACTAAGACGGATGAGAAATGACGGCTGAAGTCACCCATATTTGGCGGCATCCTATGAAAAGCCATGGCCGCGAAGCCGTGCAGACCGTGACAGTGACCCCCGGGCAGACCATGCCCGGGGATCGCGTTTGGGCGGTTGCGCACGAAGCGTCCAAGGCGGATGGCACGAAATGGGTGCCCTGCGTCAATTTCAGTCGCGGATCAAAAGCCCCAGACCTGATGGCCATTTCCGCCAAGCTGGACGGGGATATGCTGACCCTGACCCATCCCAATCGCCCCGATCTAACCTTTGACCCAGATCGGGAACAGGACGTGTTTCTGGATTGGGTGCGCCCGCTGATGCCCGCGGACAGGGCGGCATCTGCCCGGATCGTTCGGATACCAGGGCGTGGGATGACAGACAGCGATTTCCCGTCAATCAGCCTGTGCAACATGGCCTCTCACCGGGCGGTTGAACAAAAACTGGGGCAAGACCTGTCAATCAAACGCTGGCGCGGTAACATCTGGTTCGATGGCCTGCCCCTATGGGAAGAATTCGACTGGCTCGACCGCGAGTTGCAAATCGGTGAGGCCGTGTTCCGCGTCCGCGAGCGGATTGTGCGCTGTTTGGCGACCACTGCGAACCCGGATACCGGCGACCGCGATGCCGACACTTTGGGCGCGCTGAACAGCTGGGGCCATCAGGATTTCGGCATCTATACCGAAGTGGTTCGCGGCGGGGTAATCTCGGTCGGTGACAAGGTGATACCGTTATGAGCACCCTACCCTTCCCTCTGGCCCAAGATCCCGATGAATTCTCGTTGGAGCGCGGGCGCAAGCTGTTTGCTGGCCCGTCCGAGTTTGTCAAAGGTGTCGTCGCCATGAGTGGGCTGCCCGACCCTGACCGCCTTGAGGTCTGCTTTGCGGGCCGCTCCAATGTTGGCAAGTCCAGTTTGATCAATGCGCTGACCGGAACCAAGGGGCTGGCGCGTGCATCGAACACGCCGGGCCGCACGCAGGAAATCAACTTTTTCACTCAGGGCCCAGAACTGTATCTGGTCGACCTTCCCGGCTATGGCTATGCCAATGCGCCGGTTAAGGTAGTGGAAAAGTGGCAGCGGTTGCTGAAACAATATCTCAGTGGCCGACAGACCCTGCGCCGGGCCTTTGTCCTGGTTGACGCGCGCCATGGGGTAAAGCCTGTTGATGCCGAGATCATGAAGCTGCTGGACACCAGTGCCGTAACCTTTCAATGCGTGCTGACCAAGGCAGACAAGGTCAAGGCCAATGAACGCGAAAAGGTTCTGAACCAGGTCCGCTCGGCCCTGTCAAAACACCCCGCCGCTTTCCCCGAAATCGTGCTGACGTCGTCCGAAAAAGGGGATGGTATCCCAACGTTGCGCTCGATCATCACGCATCTGGAATAGCTTGGCCCTTGGCAGCACCTTTCAAAGGCCCTAACACGGTGGGCCAGAGGGACCTTTAGCCATGAAGACAAGAGATATGAACCGGGATTGGATCGCCACCGCCGCCACATTGAACAGCGCACTGCCCTATCTGCAGCGCTATGACGGGGCCATTGTCGTCATCAAGCTGGGCGGACACGCCATGGGCAGCGATGAAGCGATGGAGAGCTTTGCCCGTGACGTGGTTCTGATGCGCCAGGTGGGCATCAACCCGGTTGTAGTACATGGCGGCGGTCCCATGATCAACGCGATGCTGGACAAGCTCGATATCCAATCCGATTTCGTGAACGGTAAGCGTGTGACGGACAAGGCAACTGTCGAAGTGGTCGAGATGGTGCTCTCGGGCCTCGTGAACAAACGCATTGTTCAGGCCATCAACGGACAGGGAGGGACTGCGGTTGGCCTGTCGGGCAAGGACGCCAACCTGATGATCTGTGATCAAACCGATGCCTCGCTGGGGTTTGTTGGCTCTCCTTCCGAGATGAAACCCGAAATCCTGCACGATCTGTTTACGCATGACGTGATCCCGGTAATTGCGCCTCTGGGCGCCGGGCGCGAGGGTGAGACGTTCAACGTCAACGGTGACACCGCCGCCGGTGCCATCGCCTCGGCCTTGAAGGCAGACCGTCTGCTGTTGCTGACCGACGTATCAGGCGTCAAGAACGCTGCCGGAGAGGTCGTGACCGAGCTAAAAGCCGGTCAGATCCGCGAGATGACCCTGGACGGGACCATCGCAGGCGGAATGATCCCCAAGACCGAAACCGCGCTGGACGCACTACATAGTGGGGTGCGGGCCGTAGTCATTCTGGATGGGCGCGCGCCCAATGCGGTGCTACTGGAACTGTTCACCGAACACGGAGCTGGGTCGCTGATCCGACCCGATTGATCGACTGCGACGGAGGTGACATGACAGTTCAAACCGCACCTTCCCCGAACATTTATCAACGTGTCGACAGCGCGGCTGCTGAGGTTGGGCTTATCGTGATGGGTGCGTTACATCCTGGGCGCGCTAATGCCAAGCAATTGGACAGCGGCACCCTGATCCTGCTAGGTGCAGGGCCCACGTTCTGGCCTGTTTTGAAATCAGCCCCTGAATGGCAAGGTCCCGACCCTGTTGACCGGTGGTCGTACCGCGTCGTCAATCAGATGGCGCAGGATTTGGGGGGTCAAGCCTATTTCCCATTCGGTGGCCCACCCTATGTGCCGTTTATCGACTGGGCGCTGAAATCGGGGCGTACATTCAGCAGCCCGGTTGGCGCCTTGGTGCATGACACGGTCGGTATGATGATCTCGTATCGCGGCGCGCTGCATTTTGATCAGGAATTCGAGATTCCCGGTGCCCATAATTCATCGCCCTGTGTTACATGCGATGCCCCTTGCGCTCAGACCTGCCCAGTCGGGGCCCTGAACACCCACAGCTTCTATGACGTTGAGGCCTGCCACGGGCATCTGAACACAGAGCAGGGCCAAACCTGCATGACCGGTGGCTGCCTTGCGCGCCTGGCCTGCCCTCTCAGCCCCGGGGCCAGGCGGGACCCAGAACAGTCCGCCCACCACATGAGGTCTTTTCACCCGTCATGACTCGCACTCTGATCCTGACCCGCCATGCCAAATCCAGTTGGGATGAGCCGACGCTCAGCGATCATGATCGGCCACTGAACAAACGTGGACGCTGCTCGGCACCTGCTGTGTCCGGCTGGCTACTCAGGAATGGCTGGCTACCGAATGAGGTGCTCAGCTCTACCGCCCTCAGAACCCGCGAGACGTGGGATCGAATGGGGCTGCAGGCCGATCTGATCCAGTTCGAACGCTCGCTGTATCTGGCCGGTCCCGATCTCATGATGCGGGCCCTGTCGCAGGCTTCTGGCCAAACCGTGCTGATGCTGGGCCACAACCCCGGGATCGCTGAATTCGCCAGACAGCTTGTGCGGCAGGCGCCAGATCACGGCCGTTTCGATGACTACCCGACCTGCGCAACAACAGTCATACAGTTCGAGATCAACTCCTGGGCCGCGCTTCGGTGGCACAGTGGGGATGTCTTGGGGTTCGTCATTCCACGCGAGTTGCCGGAGTAAAAAAGGCGGGGCAAAAACCCCGCCTTTCATGGTTCTTCCGATCGGGATCAGTGACCCAAAATCTGGCTCAGGAACAGCTTGGTCCGCTCGCTTTGTGGGTTGTTGAAGAACTCTTCTGGTTCGTTCTGTTCCACAATCTGACCGGCATCCATAAAGATCACGCGGTTGGCGACCTGACGGGCAAAACCCATCTCGTGGGTCACACAAAGCATGGTCATGCCTTCTTCGGCCAGCTCGATCATAGTGTCGAGCACCTCTTTGATCATCTCAGGGTCCAGCGCCGATGTAGGTTCATCGAACAACATGATCCGCGGCATCATGCAGAGCGAACGGGCAATCGCCACACGCTGCTGCTGACCACCCGAAAGCTGACCAGGATACTTGTCGGCCTGTTCTGGGATTTTCACCTTCTCTAGGAAGTGCATCGCACGCTCTTCAGCCTCTTTCCTGGGCGTCTTGCGCACCCAGATCGGGGCCAGCGTACAGTTTTCCAGAATGGTCAGATGCGGGAAGAGGTTGAAGTGCTGGAACACCATCCCGACCTCGGACCGGATCTTGTCGATGTTTTTCAGGTCATTCGACAGTTCCGTCCCATCCACCATGATCGTGCCTTGCTGGTGTTCCTCCAGCGCGTTCAGACAGCGGATCAGGGTGGACTTACCCGACCCTGACGGCCCCGCGATAACAATCCTCTCGCCCTGATTGACGGTCAAATTGATGTCGCGCAGCACATGGAAAGACCCATACCACTTGTTCATGTTGTTGATTTCGATGGCGACCTCGTCGCTCACCTGCATCTTGGATCGGTCGATTTCGCGGTCTATTGCAAGTTCAGACATGTGTTGAACTCCTTAACGATGGCCAGTCTGAAGCTTGCGCTCCAGATACATGGAATAACGGGACATGGAGAAGCAGACGACGAAGAACAGCGCGCCGATAAAAGCGAACAGTTCCCAGTAGATGCCGTTCCAAGCGGTATCAGCGCGGATCGCGTTGGCAAGGCCAAGCACGTCGAACAGTCCGATGATCGACACCAGAACCGTATCCTTGAAGATCCCGATGAATGTGCTCACGATGCCCGGAATTGAGATTTTCAGGGCTTGCGGCATGATGATCAAACGCTGTGCCTGCCAGTAGTTCAGGCCCAAACTGTCGGCGCCCTCGTACTGACCGCGTGGCAATGCAGCCAGGCCACCCCGGATCACTTCGGCCATATAGGCGGCTGAGAACAGGGTCATCATGATCATCACCCGCAGGATGATGTCAAAATTGGTGCCTGGTGGCAGGAACAGGTTCAACAGCAGCGAGGCCACGAACAGTAGCGTGATCAGCGGTACGCCGCGAATGAACTCGATAAAGCCCACACACATGTATTTGACGATAAGAAGGTCCGACTGACGGCCCAGCGCCAACACGATACCAATCGGCAGCGAGACACCGATGGCCACAACACCCAGCAGGATCGCCAGCATGAAACCACCGAACTGACGACTTTGCACGGCTTCGATACCGATCGGCAGGATCGAATCCATGGCACCAACGAAGTAGCTCGATAGAAACAGCCACCAGATCAATGCAGCCACTGCACCACCGATCATCCCGAGCAATTCGCTTTGTTGCTTGCTGACGACGGTGTAGACGGCCCAGCCGGCAACAAATCCAAGTGCCGCCGACAATGGCCCCCAGATGGTACCACCCCACATCAACCAAGGCATCAGGAAGGGGTAGATCGCGCTAAAGATCAGCAACTTGCTCGGAACACGGTCCGAATACAGCACTGGTGCCAGCGCAACCAGCAACAGAACAAGCGCCAGAATCGGCCGCCAGTACAGATGGCTCGGGTAGAATCCGAACAACAGCTGCAGCCAGCGATCATTGATGACAGCCCAGCAAGCATGACCATGGGTGTCTCCCCAGGTTGCCATCATGATCTCACGGCACTCAGTCAGTGAATTGGCATTCCAGACGGATTGGAACGTCCATGGCAGAACGCCCGACAACACATAGTAGATCGCATAGAGCGAAACCAAAGTCAGGATCGAATTGAACCAACCAGAAAACAGATTGTGCTTAACCCAACCTACTATTCCCACTTCGGACGCTGGTGGCGCTTTCTCCGGCAACATTTCCGCGCGGACAAATGAAACATCACTCATATTACCGCTCCACCAATTTGACACTATTGTTGTACCAGTTCATCACTGCCGAGATGCTCAGCGAGATGCACAGATAGACCAGCATCAGCAGTAGAACGCATTCCAGCTCGCGGCCGGTTTGGTTCATGGTGATGCCACCCAGGGTACCTGTGATATCCATATATCCCACCGCAATCGCCAGAGACGAGTTCTTGGTCAGGTTCAGGTAGTTCGAGATCATTGGCGGGATGATCACGCGCAACGCTTGCGGCAGGATCACCAGACGCATAATCCGGCTCGGGCGTATACCCAGCGCGGCGGCGGCCTCGGTCTGCCCCTTGGAAATGGCGAGAATTCCGGCCCGCACGATCTCAGCGATGAAAGCTGCAGTGTAAAGGGACAGGGCCAACCACAATGCGATAAGCGAGTTCCGCAAATGGGTGCCGCCTTTGAAGTTGAACCCTTTCAGTTCCGGGTATCCCAAATGGAATCCCAACGCAGTCAGCAGGATCAACATCGGCACAAACAGTATACCCAACTGAATGTGCCAGATGGTTGGGCGATCACCAGTTGCTTCCTGTTTTGCAGCGGCATTAGCGGATACTTTGCGCATCACAAAAATGCTGCCCGCCAAAACGACCAGAAAGGCGACCAGATCCAATGAAATGTCGAAGCGTAAGCTGGACGCACCAAACAAGTGGATATCGCCAAGACTGCGTGAAAACAGGAGCTCTGGGATATAGACACCGCGATTGGTGACGGCGACAGAGTTGAAAAAATCCATCGTGGCCGTCGGGGTTTCGCCTCGGAATGCATTGGGTGCCGGTAAACCTTCGATCAGAATGGCCATAGCCAGAACGATCCAAAGCAGCACAGGCACGTTACGGAACATCTCGACATAAACAGTCATGATCCGCGCGATCAACCAGTTGTTGGAAAGTCGTAATACACCAACGAAAACACCGATAATTGTCGCCGTGATACAGCCGAGAACTGCAACAACAAGTGTGTTAAGCAATCCGATAAACCCAGCACGCAAGTGGCTGTCTCGAGAATCGTATTCCAGCAGGCGTTGGTTGATATCGTAACTTGCAGGTTCGCCGAAGAACCCGAATTCTACGGGTTTACCAAGTGCTTCGAGGTTCTGAATGGTGTTGGAAATGATCCAGGCTGCCAAAAGCATGAAACCGATCATTGCAATGACCTGGATGGTCGCAGATCGGTACCGCGTATCGTAAAGGAGCATGGACAGCCGGAACTGCTCCTTTGGCGGGTCAGTGAGAGTCGACATGACCTATGTATATCCCCGTGTCATCCCGTTATTCGCAGACAGAGTTGATCTCTGTTCAATCTAACCGGGACTGTTTCTTATGGATTGAAAAAGGGCGCAGGATGAACTGCGCCCTCTTCAATGGATATTAGCGGAACGGCGGCGAGTACAGCAGGCCGCCATCGGTCCACTGACCGTTCAGGCCGCGTGCCAGACCGATTGGCGTTTCTTCACCGATGTTCTTGGCAAAGACCTCACCATAGTTACCACCCGCCTTGATAGCGCGCATTGCCCACTGTGCGTCCAGACCCAGCATCTCACCCAGAGTGCCTTCGCTGCCCAGCAGACGGTTCACTTCGGGGTTGTCGGTGCCAGCAGACATCTCGTCGATGTTCGCCGAGGTCACACCCAGCTCTTCAGCCGAAACCAGTGCGTTCAGTGTCCAGCGAACAACGTCGCCCCACTCGTGGTCGCCATGACGGACCAGCGGGCCCAGCGGCTCTTTCGAGATGATTTCGGGCAGCAGGATGTGATCACCGGGGTTTTCGAACGTGGCGCGAGTTGCGGCCAGGCCCGATGCGTCGGTGGTGTAGACGTCACATGCGCCAGCCAGATACTGCTGCTGCGCTTCTGCGTTGGTTTCGATCGGAACCGGCTCGTAGCTGATGTTGTTCGAGCGGAAGAAATCCGCCAGGTTCAGCTCGGTGGTGGTGCCGGTCTGGATGCAGACAGTCGCGCCGTCCAGTTCCTTGGCCGAGCTTACGCCCAGCGCTTTGGGAACCATAAAGCCCTGACCGTCGTAATAGTTTACACCGACGAATTCGAACTTCAGGTCTACGTCGCGGCTGAAGGTCCAGGTGGTGTTCCGGGCCAGCATGTCGATTTCGCCCGAAGCCAGCGCGGTAAAGCGTGTCTTACCTGTGGTCGGAACGAATTCAACGGCGCTTGCGTCACCCAGAACCGCAGCGGCAACGGCGCGGCACAACGAAACGTCAAAGCCCTGCCATTCACCATTTGCGTCGGGCGCGGCAAAGCCGACCAGACCGGTGGTCACACCGCAGTTCAGCTTACCGCGCGCCTTGACGTCGTCCACGGTTCCCGCCATGGCTGCGCCTGCGGCCAGACCGGCAACTGTGGCCGCGCCCAAGATTACGGATTTTTTCATTTTTACCTCTTCCTGATTGTCCATCCCGTTCAGGGACGGTTCTATCCGGCACCTCAGGTACCAGAAAGGTTTCCCCAAAGGTGTCTCCCCTTTAGTGCGCACGAGTTTGGTCGCATTCATAAACAAACGTCAAGGGTCGGATCAGGGAAAACGATGGATCAACTCACAGATGTCCATCAGAGCGGTAAAAATTCAGAAATCTAAGATCAATCAGAGACGTCGTAGAAGCGTTTAGCGTGTAAAAAGGCAGAACGTTTGACTTCGGCTGCTTCATGCGCCTCGTCGTCATGGCCCCATTGTTCGATTTGCCACTGCTCGTCCAACCGCGAAATCCGCCAGATCTCTTGCGCATCACACCAATCGGAAGTGGCCGCAAACCCAAGGATCAACGAGCCCGAAAGGCTGACCAGATCGTGGAAGGCAGCCAGTTGGAAGTTGTTGAAATCATGCACTCGCCGGCGCAACTGATCCAGCGCCGCCACGTCTTGCGGCTGATGCAGGATACCTGTGACGGGCTGCAGGCGAACCGACATGGCTTCCGCGGCCCAGTCCAACACCGGGTCCCACTGCTCAGCTTGCCGCTGCTGCAACTCTTGCGGGTGAGCGGCGCGATAGCACAGCAAATCCGAATCGCCATAATCGGCCAGCATGTCTGCAACTTCGGCGTGCTGAATCAGTACCTTGTCGATGGCTGCATTGGCCGAACGCGTGTAGGGCATCGTCCCTGGGTCAACCTGTTCTTCCTGCGCGTCCCATTCGGCCGCAACGGCCTGAGCCATCGGCAAGGTCGGCAGGATCAGTCCGGCCCGCGCAGGTGTTTTGACCCGACGACCGTCCAGTTCGACCGTAAATCCGCCATCGGCCTCGACCACCTGACATGCAGTCCAAAATCGTTTCGGTTTCCAGTCACTCATGTCTTCAGGTCCAGATATCGTCCAGTGCGCCCGGCAACTGGTCAAACGTTTCGATAATACGAGAGGCAGCGGCCAGGGCAGGCCGTTCGTGATACCCCCAGGTGACGCCAATTCCCGTGACACCGGCGGCGGCGGCCATATCCATGTCGAATCGGGTATCCCCGATCATGACAGTATCAACCGCATCGACGCAGGTTTCGGCCCTAGCCGTGTCGATCATCGAAGGATGCGGTTTTGACGGGTGGTGATCTGCGACCTGCCGGGTCACGAAATAGCCTTGCAGACCGTGACCTTCGATCAAAGCATCCAGACCACGTTGCGATTTGCCTGTCGCCACGCCCAGCAACATCTCGGGGATTGCATGCAGTGCCTCGATAACCTCACGGGCTCCGGGGTAGAGCGGCGAACTGGCCATTCCCTGTTCCAGCCGATGTGCGTGATAGGCCTGTTTATAGCCCTCTACCAACCGCGCCTGATCCACAGCAGAACACTCGGGCACCAACTGTGCCATGGCTTGTGGCAGAGATAATCCGACTATGGACAAGATCCCCGCCCTATCCGGTACCGGAAGAGACAAGGCATCAAAGCTGGCGGTCATGGCCGCGATAATGCTGCCCTGGCTATCGACCAGGGTACCGTCCACATCAAATAGTACCAGACGCAAGGGTCTGCTCATTGCAAAGACTCGAACGGATCATCCGCAGCCAGGTCTTCGGCCCATCCGAATGTGTCCCAGCTGTGTTTCATATGATCAGGCAAGGGTGCGGTAACAGTGATCTTCTTACGCGTCACCGGGTGCTGAAACGAAGCCTGCCGTGCATGCAGGTGCAGCTTTTTGCTGATCACACCGCCCAACTGCGCACCCCAGCCATCGCCAAGGTTCTCTTGACCCGAACCGCCGTATTTTCCATCCCCGATGATTGGATGCCCAATCGCTGCCATATGCGCACGCAACTGATGAGTGCGGCCGGTGATCGGCTCCATCGCGACCCAGGCGGCGCGTCCGGCCACGCGGTATAGCGTAGCGTAAAGTGTATGGGCCCGCTTCGCGCCTGGCGTATCGTTGATTTCGTTAAGATGAACGGGGATCATCTTTTCGCCCTCGCCCTGGCTGCCATGGCCCGGGGCCTTGACCAAACCGGTCTTGATCTCGCCCAGATAAGGGGTCGGCACCCCAGCGACCAGGGCCCAATATATCTTGCGCGTGTCCCGGTGGCGGAAAGCGGCGGTCAGTGCTTTGGCGGCCTCGCGTGTGCGGGCCAGCAACAGCACGCCCGAGGTATCCTTGTCCAGACGGTGCACCAGTCGCGGGTTTTCGTCATATCCAAAGCGCAGCGCCTCGGACAGGCCGTCCACATGCCGGGTCTGGCCGCTGCCGCCTTGCACCGGCAAGCCTTGCGGTTTGTTCAGCGCGATCACGTGATCATCGCGATAAATCACGCAAGCCTGCATCATCTCGGCATCCGCATCTGTGATCCGCGGTTTCACCTCGACCGGTTTGTGGTCCGCATCCGGCAGAGGTGGCACGCGTACAACCTGGCCGACCTCAAGCCGGGTCGAGGCCTTGGCCCGTCCGCCATCCACACGCAGTTCGCCCTTGCGGCACATTTTCTCGATGCGCCCCTGGCTGACATGCGGAAACAGACGCCGCAGCCAGCGGTCCACCCGCTGATCGCCATCCCCATCCGCAACCGTAATCATCTGCACGCCACTCATGCCATTGCCCCTTGCGCCGCGCGGCAGACCCGCCCGGACCACGCTGTAAACATTGTCCCAGAAAACATGCGCGTCTGTCGCGCGCATCGGCCAAAGAGTCAAGCCGGTGCTAGTCTGGTTTCCGTTGCGAACGCAGCTTGGCAAAGTAGTCCAACCGTTTCTTCAGCTCACGTTCAAACCCACGCTCGACAGGTTGATAGAGAACAGGGCGCGATATGGACTCGGGAAAGTAGTTCTGCCCAGAAAACCCATCCTCGGCATCGTGATCATAAGCATAGCCCGCACCATAACCCTGATCTTTCATCAAAGAGGTTGGTGCATTCAGAATATGTTTGGGCGGCGGCTCACTTCCTGATTGCTTGGCCAGGCGCATCGCTGCCTTGTAGCCCACATAGGCCCCGTTCGATTTCGGAGCCAGAGCCAGATAGACCAGCGCCTGCGCCAAAGCCAACTCGCCTTCGGGACTGCCCAGCCGCTCATAGGTTTCCCAGGACTGCAGACAGATCGCCTGAGCCTGCGGATCAGCCAGACCAATGTCCTCGACCGCCATTCGCGTGATCCGGCGCGCCAAATACCTTGGGTCCTCGCCTCCTGTCAGCATTCGCGCGAACCAGTACAGGGCGGCATCGGGGTCGGATCCTCGCACCGATTTGTGCAGGGCCGAGATCAGGTTGTAATGCTCATCTCCAGATTTGTCGTATTTCGCGGCACGGCGCATGAGCCGGGTCGACAGGGCTTCAAGGTCCAGCGGGCCCTCAACTTTCCACGCGGCAACCTGCTCGATCAGGTTCAACAGCGCGCGCCCGTCACCATCGGCCATTTCCTGCAGCGCATCACGGGCCGCAGGGTCCAACGGCAACCCGCGGTCCAATTCCTGTTCAGCGCGCTGCATCAGACGCTCAAGATCAGCCGGGCTGAGCCGTTCCAGCACCAGCACTTGTGCCCGACTGAGCACAGCGGCGTTCAACTCGAACGATGGATTTTCCGTGGTCGCCCCGACCAGGAGGATCGTACCATCCTCCATATGCGGCAGAAACCCGTCCTGCTGCGCCTTGTTGAAGCGATGGATTTCGTCAACAAACAGCAACGTCCCCTGCCCGTTCTGACGCCGGATCTTCGCAGCTTCGAACACTTTCTTCAGGTCGGGAACACCAGTAAAGATGGCACTGATCTGCACAAAATGCAGGTCCGTCTCTTGCGCTAGAAGCCGCGCGATCGTGGTCTTGCCGACGCCGGGCGGCCCCCAGAATATCAGGCTCGACAGACTGCCCGAGGCCAGCATCACGCCCAAAGGCGCATCCGGGCCCAACACCTGTTCCTGCCCGATCACCTCGGCCAGCGTTTGCGGGCGCAATCTGTCGGCCAGCGGGCGATGTACAGGCGGCGCAGGGTCAGATGACCCGGTATCGAAAAGGTCACTCATCCGGTCACAGCCTGAACCGCAGGGAAACCGGCCGCCCGCCCCTGAGGATATCCAGATTGATCCGACGCCCCGGATCGGTCAGCGCCTTCACGACATCAGCAGGTCGCTCGACCCGCGCGCCGTTTATCCCATCGACCACATCGCCCGGACGCAGCCCGGACCGACCGCCATAGCGGCCCGCGTCGACCACAACCACCCCCGTCTGCGACAGCAAAAGCCCTAGCCGCGCGATAACAGCAGGGTTGATCCGCGACACGGTCAGGCCTGGCATCACGGTTTCATCGTTCAGCGTCGTCACTTCCGCTGCCGGAACCTCGGGCGCTTTGACCAAAGCGACCTCAAGTTCAGCTCGGTCCTCGCCGCGCAGTCGCGTCACCACCGACGTGCCGCCCACACCGGCCACTGACATGCGGAATTTCATCTCTGCCGGCGAGTTCACCTCATCCCCGTCGACATGGGTCACGACGTCCCCAACCTGCAACCCTGCCTCGGCCAACGGGCTGAGCGCATGGAGATCCGAAATCACCACACCCTGCGGGATGACCAAGCCCAGAGACTCAGCGATATCCGCACTCATGTGCTGCCCGGCCATTCCGGCCCAGGGGCTGACAAAACTGTCATTGCCGGCCTGCGCTTGTCGCAGGAATTCGGCAACCAGATTGGCAGGGATGGCAAAACCGATCCCGTTCGATCCGCCAGAACGTGTCAGGATCGAGGTGTTGATGCCAATCAGATCACCGTTCACATCGATCAGCGCCCCGCCCGAATTGCCGGGATTGATCGCCGCGTCCGTCTGAATGAAATAGCCCCGCGCATTGCCCGTGGCCGTACCGGTCCGCGCCAACCCCGAGATAATGCCCGATGATACTGTCTGCCCGACGCCGAACGGGTTGCCGATGGCCAGAGCCAATTCACCCACCTCAACCAAATCGGAATCCCGCATGTCGATCGAAGGCAACGCCTCGGCATCTTTCAGACGCAGAATGGCGATGTCGCTTTCCTGATCGCCCAGAACCACCTCAGCCGAAAACTCGCGCCGGTCCGTCGTGACGACCCGTATTTCAGTCGCCGAACCCACGACATGGTAGTTTGAGACCACATAGCCGTCATCCGTCAGAATCACGCCGGACCCCAGTGAGTTCTGAACGCGTGGTCGCGGTTCGCCAAAGCCGCCGCCAAAAAAATCCTGAAAGAACGGGTCAGAGAACAGTGAATTCGAGCGCCCTTCGCGCACGATCTTGGCGTAGATATTCACCACAGCCGGCGCGGCCTGTTTCACCACCGGCGCAAACCCTAGGCTGATTTCGGCCTGAGAACGTGGCACCCTGGTTTCCGCCGCGGCAGAGGCAGACAAAAGCGATAAAGCGAAGGCCGTGGCGCGAAGCATCATAGTTCCCGAAAATTTTTGGACTGTTTTGGATATGCGGCGCGATGTCTGGGTTTGCAAGCGCGGTATTGGAGTTTCTGCCAGACTTCAGCCATCACCACCCTGACGAGGTAAAGCCAGTCCAGCCACATTTGACATGTCCGACCGCCTGACTACGACGTTCATAGTCAGACGGATAGGTATTAGTTGAGCTGTCTCGGTTTCAAGCGAACCGATCTGTATGCCAAAACGACAAGCGTAAGTATGGCCCCCTGCCCTACGAGTACTGCGGGCCAGATCAGGGGAAACTGCGCGTCTGCGTACTTTTGCGGTCCGAAGGAAACCGAAGCAAGAAGTGCCGCTAAAAGTGTCAGGCATATGCCGGCCTTTGTTTCCGTGGCGCCAAGGAGGATCGCAGCGCAGGCTGCGCTGAGTGCGGCCCCAATAAAAGGCGCGATCCCAAACAGTGGTGTAACTGTGGGCGGATGTGGCGGTACTCCGGCATAGAGAGCACTCAGCATAACGATCTGCAAAACGATAAGTGTCAACAAAGCAGCATTGGCCGCCCGATCTTTCTCATAAATCAAATTCGCCTCCTTTTTCCGTAACAAAGTGTACGGTTGCGTTAAGCCGTAACCCGATGTACGGCTGAGTGTCAACACCATTCAGGAGGCCAGATTGAAAGATCACCTACGCACTGCCCGGCAGGAACAGATCGAAACAGCGGCTTATGAACTGCTCGCAGAAAAAGGTTTCGCGGGAACTTCGATGCTGAGCATCGCCAAACGTGCCCGCTGCTCAAACGAAACGCTTTACAACTGGTATGGCGATAAGCTTGGCTTGTTCCGCACCATGGTGTCACGAAACGCTGCGGAAGCAAAAACGTTGCTTGAAAACGCGCTTGCACAGCGTGAAGCCTCGATCGAAACACTCGACGCCTTTGGGCCGGTATTGCTGGAAATCATATTGGGCGAGAAGGCAGTTTCTCTGAATCGCGCGGCCGCAGCTGACGCAACCGGCCAACTAGGTAAAGCCTTGTCAGAGGCAGGTCGGGAAACGATTTCCCCTCTCCTGGCACAGCTTTTTGAAGCTGCCAGAACCAATGGAGAGCTAGTCAGCAACGATATATCGGACGTGGTTGATTTGTATTTGGGATTGTTGATTGGTGATCTTCAGATCCAGCGCGCGATCGGGCGCACAGAAAAGCCCGATCCGGGAACATTGGCAAGGCGCGCAGAAGCAGCAACCAGACATTTGCAAACGCTTCTCGGGCCCTGACTAAAGCTGACACATACCATGAGCAGAGCGGACTTGCGACTGGCTCCATAAGAAAAACCCCCGCGTCCGAGACACGGGGGTTTTCACATGAAAGCCAGGCATTCTTATTCTTCGTCTGCGGCCTCTTCGGCGGCGGTACGCGCTTTGTCTGCAGCGCCTTTGGCGTCCAGATCGCGGTCAACGAATTCGATGATCGCCATCGGGGCCATGTCGCCATAGCGGAAGCCTGCTTTCAGGATCCGGACATAACCGCCCTGACGCTCGGCATAACGGGGGCCCAGGATTTCAAACAGCTTTGCGACGTCTTTGTCTTCTTTCAGCTGCGATGCGGCCTGACGACGGGCGTGCAGGTCGCCGCGCTTGCCCAGAGTGATCAGTTTTTCAACGATCGGGCGCAGTTCTTTTGCCTTGGGCAGAGTTGTCTTGATCTGCTCATGTTCGATGAGCGAGCCAGCCATGTTCGCAAACAGAGCCTTGCGGTGCTCATGAGTACGGTTCAGGCGGCGGTAACCACGTGCGTGACGCATTTTCTAGTTCCTTCTTTAGCGTTTTGCTTTGTCTGGCCGGCGATGCGTGTCACCGACTCTCCTTGGGGCATGAATGCCCGTGCATTCCCCGCAAGCGCGGGCATTGGGAAGACGCGCTTAAAACGCGTCTTCGAATTTCTTCGCCAGATCTTCGATGTTGTCAGGTGGCCAATCCTCGACATCCATGCCAAGGTGCAGACCCATGCCGGACAGCACTTCTTTGATCTCGTTCAGCGACTTGCGGCCGAAGTTCGGGGTGCGCAGCATCTCGGCTTCGGTCTTCTGTATCAGGTCGCCAATGTAGACGATATTGTCGTTCTTCAGACAGTTTGCCGAACGGACAGACAGTTCCAACTCATCTACCTTCTTCAGCAGCAGCGGGTTGAACTCCAGACCATCATCCTCGTCCTGACGACCAGCCGATTCCGGCTCATCGAAGTTGACGAAGATCGACAGCTGATCCTGCAGGATGCGTGCGGCATAGGCCAACGCGTCCTCGGGGGTGATCGAACCGTCAGTCTCAATCTTCAGGGTCAGCTTGTCATAGTCAAGAACCTGACCTTCACGCGTCGGCTGAACATCATAGGCGACCTTTTTAACCGGCGAATAGATCGCGTCGATCGGGATCAGGCCGATAGGTGCGTCTTCTGGTTTGTTCTTTTCAGCCGAGACATAGCCCTTACCGGTGTTGACGGTCAGTTCCATGAACAGGTCGGCACCATCATCCAGGTGACAGATGACGTGATCGCGGTTCAGAACCTCGATGCCAGCGCTTTCGCTGATGTCCCCTGCGGTGACGATTGCCGGACCTTTTGCATTAATCGACAGACGCTTGGGGCCTTCGACCTCCATGCGCAGAGCGACCTGCTTGAGGTTCAGGATGATGTCGGTGACGTCTTCACGCACGCCTGCAACCGAACTGAATTCGTGCAGGACGTTGTCGATCTGAACGCTGGTGATGGCCGCACCTTGCAGCGAGCTCATCAGAACGCGGCGCAGAGCGTTGCCCAGAGTCAGACCAAAGCCACGCTCCAGCGGTTCTGCAACCAGCGTTGCCTGGCGCGCAGGGTCGTTGCCCGGCTTGCTTTCCAGCTGGGTTGGCTTGATCAATTCTGCCCAATTCTTGTGGATCATGTAATCCCTCCATTCCTGTCCGCGCCCCATGACCAACAAGGTGCAGACGCCCGAGGTTCAAAATGACGTGCTGGGGCCGTGCGAAAATGCGGGCCCCAGCTCAATTCTAATTCGCTTAGACGCGGCGGCGCTTCGGCGGACGGCAACCATTGTGAGCGATCGGGGTCACGTCACGGATCGACGTGATGTTGAAGCCCACTGCAGCCAATGCACGCAGAGCCGATTCACGACCCGAACCGGGGCCCTGAACTTCGACTTCCAGCGTCTTGACGCCGTGATCCTGTGCTTTCTTGCCTGCGTCTTCCGCAGCCATCTGAGCAGCATACGGAGTAGATTTACGCGACCCTTTGAAACCCATGGTCCCGGCCGACGACCATGCAATGGCGTTGCCTTGCACGTCCGAGATCAGGATCTTGGTGTTGTTGAAGGTCGAATTCACATGGGCGACGCCCGATGCGATATTCTTGCGCTCTTTTTTCTTGGTACGAGTCTTTTCGCGTGCCATCAGTCAGACCCCCCTTATTTCTTCTTACCGGCAATGGCCTTTGCGGGGCCTTTGCGGGTACGAGCGTTGGTGTGAGTACGCTGACCGCGAACGGGCAGGTTACGACGATGGCGCAGACCGCGATAGCAGCCCAGATCCATCAGGCGCTTGACGTTCATCTGAACTTCACGACGCAGGTCACCTTCAACGGTGAAGTTAGCGTCGATATGTTCACGGATGGCCAGAACTTCGGAATCCGACAGCTCATTGACGCGACGGTGCGCTTCAATGCCTACGGCTTCGCAGATGGCCTGCGCCGAGGTGTTGCCGATACCGGTGATATATGTGAGGGCGATAGGTACCCGCTTTGCAGTCGGGATGTTTACGCCGGCAATACGTGCCACGTGTCACTTTCCTTTTTGTTGCGGTTCCGTAGCTCCGGAACCTTTTTTCACAACACTTGACCGTGGCAGTGACGCCAGAGGGCCCAGTATTATTCGAGGTGGTCGGGGCAGTTAGGACGAATCCTGCCTGCGATCTTGATTCCCTTTAGGGATGGGGGTCGATATGGGCTTTTGCGCTTGGCGTCAAGGCCATATTGGAGCTAGCCGAGTACGGCCTCGATCGACGCAGTCACTTCCTTGATATCGGCCAACCCATTGACCGGGCGAAGATCGCCTTTGGCGTAGTAATAACCAATCAGCGGCGACGTCTTTTTGTAGTACTCCATCAACCGCGTGCGCAGGCTGTCTTCGTTGTCGTCGGCGCGACGCGTGAACTCTTTTTGCTCACCACAGTTGGTGCAGCGACCATCTGCCGGGATCGGCTTGGTCTTGTCATTATAAACTTCGCCACAGCCCGAACAGGTCGAACGTGCGGTGATCCGATCCACCAGGGCATCGTCATCCACCCGCATCTCGATCACAGTGTGTAGTGACTGGCCCAGCTTGGTCAGCAAAGCCGCCAATGCGTCGGCTTGTGCCAATGTGCGGGGAAAACCGTCAAAGATGAAACCGGCACCGGATTCGGCGGTCAGCTTCTCTTCGATCAGGCCGATGACAATCTCATCGGTGACCAGCTTGCCGGCATCCATGATGGCTGCGACCTTCAGGCCCATCTCGGTGCCCGAGGTTTTGGCTTCGCGCAGCATGTCTCCGGTGCTCAGCTGCACCATGCCGCGTGTTTCAACAAGATGACGCGCTTGCGTTCCTTTACCCGCCCCCGGGGGGCCCAGAAGAATGATGTTCATCGACGAGCGGGTCCCTTCCTGCCGCGTTTCTTACCCTTCCCGCGCAGTTGGGACTTTTCGATAAGCCCTTCGTATTGATGCGCCAGCAGGTGGCTCTGAACCTGTTGGATCGTATCCATGGTCACAGAGACGATAATCAGAACCGAAGTACCACCGAAATAGAACGGAATGGCAAACTGGCCCCGCAGGATTTCAGGCAACAGACAAACCGCCGCCAGATAAGCCGAACCCAGAACCAGTACGCGGTTGACCACGTATTCCAGATACTCGGCTGTTTTCTTACCCGGACGGATACCCGGCACAAAACCGTTCTGCTTTTTCAGGTTATCCGCCACGTCATCCGGTTTGAACGACACGTTGAACGTGTAGAAATAAGCAAAGAATACGATCATCGAGGCAAAGAACAGCAGGTACAGAGGCTGACCAGGTCCAAAATTGGCCAGCAGCCAGGACATGATCGGCCCGTTGGTCGCACCCGATGAGAAGGTTGAGATCGTCACCGGCAGCAATAGCAAAGAGCTGGCAAAGATCGCCGGGATAACGCCAGCCGGGTTCACTTTGACCGGCAAGTGGCTCGAGCCGCCTTCATAGATCTTCATACCGGCCTGACGGCGCGGGTATTGAATATGGATCTTGCGCAAAGCGCGCTCCATGAACACCACAAAGGTGATCACGGCGATGACCATGACGATCACCCCGATGATTACTGCGGGGCTGATTGCGCCGCTGCGGCCACTTGCGAAGAACTGAGCCAACGCTGCCGGAACCTCGGCGATGATGCCAACGAAAATAATCAGAGAGATACCGTTGCCGATGCCGCGCGCGGTGATCTGCTCACCCAGCCACATCAGGAACATGGTGCCGCCAACCAGTGTAATCATAGTCGACAGACGGAAATAGAGGCCCGGATCAGTCGCCAGATCGCCCGACTCCAGCGAAACGGCCAAGCCATAGGCCTGAACGGTGGCCAGCGCCACGGTGCCGAAACGGGTATATTGGTTGATCTTCTTACGACCCTGCTCGCCCTCTTTCTTGAGCTGTTCGAGCGCGGGAACCATCGAGGTCAGCAGCTGAATGATGATCGAGGCCGAGATGTAAGGCATGATGCCGAGGGCAAAGATACCCATCCGCCCAAGCGCCCCGCCGGTGAACATCGAAACCATACCGCCGATGCCCTGCCCCGCTTGCTCCATGAACTCACGCAGGGCCTGTCCGTCGATCCCCGGCACCGGTATAAAAGTGCCCAGGCGATAGACGATCAACAAACCCAGTGTGAACAGGATGCGGTTGCGCAGATCGGTGGCTTTGCCCAAAGCAGCCCAGCTAGTGTTGGCTGCCATTTGTTCTGCTGCTGATACCATAAATCGGTCTCTCTTATGAAAACACCGCCCGGAACCGTTTTCCGGCTCGGGCGGCGTCTTGGAAAACTCTGAAGTCTATGTAAGCGGGTCTTGGCCCGCTCACAAGCGCTTACTCTGCCGCAGCGGCTTTTGTGACCGTCAGTGAACCGCCCGCTTTTTCGACTGCCTCAACGGCAGCTTTCGAAGCACCAGTTACTTCCAGGGTCACCTTGGCGCTGATTTCGCCTTTGGCCAGAACGCGGATACCGTCCAGTTTACGGCGAACCAGACCGGATGCAACCAGTGCGTCCTCGGTGATCGCGGCTTTGGCGTCCAGCTTACCGGCGTCGACGAATTTCTGGATCAGGCCCAGGTTGATAACGGCAAACGCCTTGCGGTTCGGCTTGTTAAAGCCACGCTTGGGCAGGCGTTGGTACAGCGGCATCTGGCCACCTTCGTAGCCATTGATGGCCACACCCGAACGGGATTTCTGACCTTTGATACCACGGCCACCCATTTTACCTTTACCGGAACCGGGACCACGGCCGACGCGGGTCCGTTTCGGTGTGGCGCCTGGGTTGTCGCGCAATTCATTCAGTTTCATTTCGCTTCTCCTTCGCCGGAAATGACCCCGAAGCGTGATGGGTCAAACACGGCATTTCTTGGTTTTGATTCTTGCGGCGCAGTACGCCACCGGAGCCCGATACAGCTTTGTGGCTGAGGATGCAAGTTTTGAAGTGAACAACACCCAAACTGTCTAGCCTTCAGCATTTTGGATTGGCGCGTCCAGTGGATTAATCCGGTGTTTGGCCAGAAGCTTACCCACCAGGCTGTCTGGATCTGGCAGGCCATTATACCTGTTCCTCAGGATCGAACGCATCCGGCGACCATAAAAGTGAATTGAAACTGTGTCCTCGTGGAAGAACCTGGATAAATCGGCGTTTGGGCGTGCCAAAGCGCGCCGTCTGGTAAAGTTCACCGGATAGAACACATGCTCAGGCAGAACAAATTGGTGTTCGCCGGTTTGCCGTAAAGCCCAGGCAAAGGCTGACGGACCCCATGCGCCCCAATATTGCGCGGGCACATTGATCGGATCACCTGCATCCTGTGCCGCACGAAGGGGTTCCTGATATCGTTTGGGCAGCCATGGCGGAATCCGATATGGGTCCGTTGTATATTCGATGAGCAGATCCAGCGCCGGGCTGTCTGACGGAATGCCCAATACGCCGATCGCAATCTCTCCTTCGAGCATTCCGTAAAAATGCCCGGTCTCCGTTGTGAATGGACGCATGCAATAGGCGTCCGTATCCGCCCATATCAAATCGGGCTCCTGCGCCAACATGCGGTATCGGAACTTGTCCGAATGCGGCGCCGGGCTACCAGTACGGCTATGCGCAATGAATTCTGTGCCAGGCATCACATCGCGCGCATCGCGGGTATCCACACCTTCAGGTATCCCGGAGACATTCCCATAGGTGTAGAGGCGAACGGATTGACCGGCATCCAGATAGGATTTGATGCAGAGCTGCTCGAGAAAGCTCAGCGGGCCATCCACCCACAACATGCCGATCTGGTAGTCTCGCACTGTGTCAGCCTCGTCATCGCGTTGTTGGGACATAGCCCCCTCTAATAATTCTCATGGAAAATTTCCAAACGATCCACAATGCAGAGTGAGCAATTTCACCGTGCCTGTGCCTTTCAAGCACGCAGAATCAAAAGAGGCGCCAAATGGCGCCTCGGTGTTGTTCATCCTGCCAGGTTCTCAGCAGTAGACGTGCTTATGCGCAATATCACTTATATCGCACCGGCGGATACCAATGTCGTTCAGTTCACGATCAGTCAGGTTCTGAAGCTCTGAATAGGTGCGGCCGAATTCGGCGCGCAGGGCATAGGCCTCTTTCACGCGTGCGATCAGAGTTGTGATGCGGGCGGTCAGACCAAAGCCTTCGCGGGAAAAAGTTGCTGTGTTTGCCATTTCTATATTCCTTTCTAAACCGGAGCGTATTCTCCAGATTTCGTTTGCGTTCCTATTTGGGACAAAGCTCAAATAAGAACGCCAGATAACGCTAACAACAGAAGATTCGGTCTGGCCGGTATGCATTGAGGGAATGGCAGTGAAAACACTGTTTAGACATCCCACTACAGGCTTTCGTTGAAATAGACCTTTGGATTTCTCGTCTAAAGATAAGATTTATCAAATTTATATATTTTAATATCTTTTTTCTTTTACGGACCCATATTTTCACTATTCTATCACGTATCCGTGAACTATCGGGCTATTTCGGCCTGTTTTACCATTTTCGCCTCGCACGTTTAGGGCGTCCTCGACTTCATGAATGAGGATACTCCATGCCTTTGGTTTCAAGCGTTATTAGAAGGTTGCGCTGGATTCAGCGCCGTCCTTCCTTGAAGCAATCGGCAAACCTGTTGCGCAACATTCGGGGCTATCTTCTTCACTCTCAACAAGCCGCCCCGCTGCCGTCTTTGGTGAAAATTGATATTTCGCCGCTGTGCTCACTAGCCTGTCCACATTGCGTCCATGGGAATCCGGCAGGTCGTGACCGACCCTTGCTCAGCGATCAGAAGTTCGGGAAACAGGACAAGCTTAGCCTTCAGCAATACCAGCATATCATCGACCAGATCAAAGATCGCGCGCTTGGCGTCAGCCTGTTCTACTATGGCGATCCCCTGGTGCACCCGGACCTCACCGACATGATCCGGGCCACGACCGCAGCCGGTTTGGAAAGCCATATCACCACCCATTTCAGCTATCGGCTAAAAGCCGAGAGGATTCATGACCTGGTCGATGCCGGGCTTAGCCATATCACAATCTCAGTTGATGGCGCGACGCAGGAAAGCTTTCAGGTTACCCGTGTTCGCGGACGCCTGGATTTCGTTCTGTACAACCTGCGACTACTGGCTGGCTATAAAAAGAGGAAGGGTCTGAAATCTCCGTTCATAGAAATACAGCATATCTCTTTCCCCCATCACGCCGAGGATGAACTGGTTCAGGTGAAGGCCATCGTAGACGAGATTGGTATCGACGCCTTTACCACGTTTGAAGGGCTACGGTTCGATGCAAATGGAGATCTGTACAACGTCGTAGACGACGATCCCGATCGGATTGAAAATGGCCCGCCCCTGTCATCATCCCTCACCCCAAGGTGCCATTGGCCCCACAGCAGCACGGTCATTCGCTTTGATGGCGATGTGATTCCCTGCTGTCTCTGGCGATCCGGCCGCCAATATGTTTCCGACAAGAACCGTGATCCGCATGTGTTGGGAAATGTTTTCGACGAACCACTTGAAACCATCTGGAACAACGAAAAATACAAAGCTCTGCGCCGGCAGGTCTGGAACCCGCGTGCTCATTCCAAACGCGAAGCAGCAGCCAGTTTTTGCGATGGATGCCCCAGGCTGTACGAAAAACCAGGCAGAGAACCTTCGTTGCGCCATGAAGTCGACATTGAGTTTGCAGAAAAAAAGGCGCTCGGGTCATAGCCGAGTTTGCGCCGAGGCACTGAACAGCACCATAAGACGAGCCGGAAAAAAACGACCGGCTAAACAAGAAAACGCCCCCGATCAGATCGGAGGCGTTCTTAAGTCTTCAAAGAACTCGCGATTAGCCGCGTTCTTCGATGATCTCTACCAGATGCGGGATCTTGTTGACCATGCCGCGGACCGAAGGAGTATCCTCCAGCTCACGGGTTTTGTGCATCTTGTTCAAGCCCAGACCGATCAGGGTCGCGCGCTGTTCGGCGGGGCGGCGGATCGGGGAACCGATCTGCTTGACGACGATGGTTTTTGCCATGGGTCGCTCTCCTTATGCTTCTGCTTCAGCAGCAACAGGCGCTTCGTCCCGCTTAGGCAGGATGTCAGCAACTTTCTTGCCGCGACGCTGTGCAACCGAACGCGGGCTCTGCTCTTTTTGCAGGCCGTTGATGGTGGCGCGGATCATGTTGTACGGGTTCTGCGAGCCCAACGACTTGGACACAACGTCCTTGACGCCCAGCATTTCGAACACAGCACGCATCGGACCACCGGCGATGATACCAGTACCTTCAGGTGCCGAGCGCATAACCACTTTACCGGCGCCGTGACGGCCTTCGATATCGTGGTGCAGGGTCCGACCTTCGCGCAGCTGCACGCGGATCATCTGACGCTTGGCTTGTTCAGTCGCCTTACGGATGGCCTCGGGTACTTCTTTTGCTTTACCCTTGCCAAAGCCGACGCGGCCCTTCTGATCGCCGACAACCACCAGAGCGGCGAAGCCAAAGCGCTTACCACCTTTTACGGTTTTCGACACGCGGTTGATCGCGACCAGACGGTCTGCGAATTCCGGAGTTTCGTCGCGGTCGCGGCCACGGCCCCGACGGTTTTCACGTTCTGCCATTTGGCATCCCTTTTCTCATGTGGCGCATTACGGCGCCGTTGTTTCAATCCAAGTGAGCCTCGACTATTGCCGAGGCCCCCGGATCATCGGGGCAGCTGAGGCGCTGCCCGCAAGTCTTAGATCTTCAGACCACCTTCACGCGCAGCGTCGGCGACAGCCTTCACTTTGCCGTGGAACAGGAAGCCGCCACGATCGAAATAAGCCTCTTCGACGCCTGCCTTCTTGGCACGCTCGGCGATGGCTGCGCCCACTTTCGTAGCCGCTTCGACGTTGTTTGTGCCAACTACACCCAGATCTTTTTCCAGGGTCGAGGCCGAGGCCAGGGTCACACCACGAACGTCGTCGATCAGCTGAGCGCTGATGTTCTTGTTCGAACGGTGAACCGACAGGCGTACACGACCTGCATTGACCTTGCGAAGTTTGTTCCGAACGCGCAGGCGGCGCTTCAGAAACAGGGTTCTTTTGCTGTTTGCCATTGTTTGCGTCCTTACTTCTTCTTGCCTTCTTTGCGGAAGATGAATTCGCCCTTATAGCGGATACCCTTGCCTTTATACGGCTCGGGACGGCGCCATTCGCGGATTTTCGCCGCGACTTCGCCCACCTGCTGCTGGTCGTTACCTTCCACAATGATCACGGTCTGCTTCGGTGCGGTGATGGTGACACCTTCCGGAGCAACGAAATCAACGTCGTGGCTGTAGCCAAGGTTCAGCTTCAGGGTGTTCCCCTGCATCTGAGCCCGGTAACCAACACCCTGGATCTCCAGCTCTTTTTTGAAGCCTTCGGTCACACCGGTTACCAGATTGGCAACCATGGTGCGGCTCATGCCCCATTGCTGGCGGGCACGTTTGGACATGCCACGCGGGTTGATTTGAACCACATTGTCTTCGACCGACAGCGTAACGTCATCAGTCGCAGTGAAGCTACGGGCACCTTTCGGGCCTTTGACTTCGATGGTCTGGCCGGAAACCGAGGCGGTTACACCGCTGGGCAGTTCGACCGGACGTTTACCAATACGAGACATTGACAGACCTCCTTAGAAGACGGTGCAGAGCACTTCGCCGCCAACATTGTTGGAGCGTGCATTCTGGTCCGACATCACACCTTTCGGAGTGCTGACAATCGACACACCCAGACCCTGACGGACCTGCGGGATGTCATTGACGCCCATGTATACGCGACGACCGGGCTTGGAGACCCGCTTCAACTCGCGAATGACAGGGGTGCCTTCGTAGTATTTCAGGCTGATTTCGATGGCCGGATGACCGTTTTCACCAGTCATCTTTTCGTAGCCACGGATGTAACCTTCGTCCGCCAGCACGTCCAGAACCCAGGCGCGCAGTTTAGACGCCGGAGTGCTTACAGTGGACTTGCCGCGCATTTGCGCGTTGCGGATACGGGTGAGCATATCGCCGATAGGATCGTTCATATCTATGTCTCCCTTACCAGCTCGATTTCACCATGCCGGGGATCTGACCTGCAGAACCCAGCTCGCGCAGCATGATACGGCTGACCTTCAGCTTACGATAGTAAGCATGAGGACGACCTGTCAGCTGACAGCGGTTGTGAAGACGAGTTGCCGAGCTGTTGCGCGGCAGTTTCGCCAGTTTCAGACGCGCTTTGAAACGCTCTTCCATCGGCTTGCTCTCGTCATTCGCGATTTCTTTCAGCTCGGCACGCTTTGCGGCATATTTGGCCACCAGGCGTTCGCGCTTCTTCTCGCGTTCGATCATTGCTTTTTTAGCCATGTCTCAATCCTCCCGGCGCTTAAGCGTTGAACGGCATGTTGAACGCTTTCAACAGGCTTTTCGCTTCAGCGTCGGTTTTCGCTGTGGTGGCAATTACGATATCCAGGCCCCAGACCTCGTCGACCTTGTCGAAGTCGATTTCCGGGAACACGATGTGCTCTTTCATGCCCATGGCAAAGTTGCCACGACCGTCGAAAGAAGGCTTAACACCGCGGAAGTCACGAACGCGCGGCAGCGCTATGGTGATCAGACGATCCAGGAATTCATACATCCGGTCACCGCGCAGGGTAACTTTCGCACCCAGCGGCATGTCTTCACGGACGCGGAAACCCGCGATCGACTTCTTCGCCAGTGTTGCAACAGCCTTTTGGCCTGCAATCGCGGTCAGATCTTCAACAGCGGCTTTCGCCTTCTTCGAGTCTCTGACGGCCTCTGCACCACAACCGATGTTCAGAACGATCTTTTCCAGCTTGGGCAGCTGCATATCGCTCTTGTAACCGAACTCTTCTTTCAGAGCGGCACGGATGGTTTCAGCGTACTGAGCTTTCAGACGCGGGGTGTAGGTTGCGGTATCAAGCATCGATCACGTCCCCCGTGGTCTTGGCAAAACGAACCTTCTTGTCACCTTCCATGCGGAAGCCAACGCGGGTTGCTTTACCGTTTTTGTCCAGCAGAGCCAGGTTCGACAGCTCAATCGGGTTTGCCTGAGGCAGGCGACCACCTTGCGAGGTCTGCGACTGGCGGGTATGGCGAATGGCGATGTTCACGCCATCAACAACGGCTTTACCGGCTTTCGGGTCGACCGAGGTGATAGTTCCCTCTTTGCCCTTGTCCTTGCCAGCCAGCACGACGACCTTGTCGCCTTTGCGGAGTTTAGCAGCCATGATTACAGCACCTCCGGAGCAAGCGAGATGATTTTCATGAAGTTCTTCGCGCGCAGTTCACGAACAACAGGGCCAAAGATACGGGTACCTACGGGCTCGTTGTTGTTGTTCAGAATGACGGCGGCGTTGCGATCGAAACGGATCGCGGTGCCGTCTTCGCGACGGACTTCTTTGGCGGTGCGTACGACGACGGCCTTACGGACGTCACCTTTCTTTACGCGGCCGCGTGGGATGGCTTCCTTCACCGAGACGACAATGATGTCGCCTACAGAGGCGTATTTACGCTTGGAACCACCCAGGACCTTGATGCACTGAACTCGGCGTGCGCCGGAGTTGTCAGCGACATCCAGATTGGTCTGCATCTGGATCATGTGGTTTCTCCCGACCTGTGGGGGCTGGTCTTGTTAGATCCCCCAGGGTTTCGACAAATGGGAAAATCCCGGAGGCTTACGCTTCCAGAACTTCCCAACGTTTCGTCTTCGATTTCGGCGCGCATTCGATGATGCGAACTGTATCGCCGACCTTGAAGGCGTTCTTTTCATCGTGAGCCCGGTATTTCTTGGACTTACGGATGGTTTTCTTCAGAACCGGATGCGTAAAGCGGCGCTCGACGGATACGGTTACAGTCTGTGCGTTGGCATCGCTCGTTACGGTGCCGGAAAGGATACGCTTAGGCATAGGATTACTCCTCCGATGCCGCAGCAGCGGCCTTTTCGTTCAGGATGGTTTTAACGCGGGCGGCGTTGCGGCGGGCCGCTTTGATGCCAGCGGTGCTTTCCATCTGACCGGTTGCCTGTTGAAAGCGCAGGTTAAAGCTTTCTTTCTTCAGGTTGGCCAGTTCCTCGCGGAGCTGGTCAGGGGTCTTGTCACGCAGTTCTTGGGCGTTCATCGCCTTTTCCTTTGCTCAAAACACCAGAAGGCCCCTATGCAGGGTCACCTTTGACCTGGTGGATGAATGATAGACATACGAATCCCCCGACTCGGCCGGGGGAACGCAAGATGCCGCTCTATAGGGGGTTCTGGGGTGGGTGGCAAGGGAAAGTATGGAGGATTGATCGAGAGGCCGTTTTTAGCGCTCTGCTCACTTGAGCAACCAGCGACGGGCACGAGATGTTTGAACCGAATTTGGAAGCCTATTCGCTCTTGGAGCGAATTCCATCGAAACCTCTTCCCCAAACCAATCCAGAGTTCGGCAGCATATGCGCCTGCTTCAAAACTATCTTTAGCTCTGGAGAATACAGCACCTTTACCGTTCGTTCGTCATCCCCTGATACATGCTCACGCACCAGAACTTCCCAAACTTTGTATTTACACGTTCCAACCCGTTCAATTCGATTTTTCTGGAACTCAACCGTTACAGTGCCGAGTAAGGCTTCTTTATCGCCATCTTGTATCGTGAAGCCTGACTGCCACTCTTTTTGCTGCTCTAGGTCATCTAAGGAACTAACTGATTGCTCGTATGAACGCTTTGAGGCGGTGAACTTCATAAAGGTCTCGCCGAACAGCAAAGGATGCGCGTAGTGGCTAGCGAAACCTATGCGCCTAGAGTCTTCGGTTCTCAACTCAACGACAAACCCCGTCTCAACAACGGTTTGAACTCGTAAAAGCCATGTTCCGCCATAGTCCAACCAGACGCCTTTACCGACATCTACACGGGTTGGGCACGTCGCAAGTGCAGGTGCGACGGCCAACGCCAAAAAAAGTGAAACCGCTAGTACAACCTTTGCTGGTTTTGGCGCGCCCATGGTTTACTCCCACAAAATAGAAAAGCTGGCATTAATCCCGCCACCCTAGGCCTCGTTGACAGGTGCGTTGAATGCACCAGCCATTACAGCATGTAGATATCCCACTCACAAACGCAAAACGCGGCCTCGTTTGCACGAGACCGCGTCTTCAACTGTCTAAGTCTGAGTGACTTACGCCAGAGCGATGTTCACAGCCGACTCACGACCGTCACGGCCGGGTTCGATGTCGAACGTTACTTTCTGGTCGTCGGCCAGGCCGGTCAGACCCGAGCGCTCGACAGCAGAGATGTGTACAAACACGTCTTTGCCACCGGTCTCCGGTGCGATGAAGCCAAAACCTTTAGTTGTGTTGAACCATTTTACGGTGCCGTTGGCCATATCCGTAGTCTCCTAGTAAATTGCTGTCCGCGGAATTGCGACAGCGCGGCGTTGTCGGTCTGGATCGAAAGACTGAACGCCGATATTCGGGAGACAGTGGTCGAAAAAGAAAAACGTAAGCGCCCCCCACATCGTTTATCTGACGACACAATGCAAGAACTTTTCACACATTCCTTTGAATCAGAGTCCCTTAAACGACCGTGCTAGTCCCATTTATAGTTAAAGCTGACGGAAATCCGCTCATCCTCGGCCATGTTCATCGGCACCTCGTGGCGCAACCAGCTCTCCCATAGCAAAACATCGCCAACCTGAGGCTTCACATAGATAAATGGCTGCAGGTCCCGACGGCCCCCTTTCATACGCGTGGGCGCTGCCATCATGCGGCCCGAGCGCGGGTCTTCAAGCTTCAGCGCGCTAGCACCTTCGGGCATCGAAACATAAGTCGTGCCCGAGATCACGCTATGTGGGTGCAGGTGGCTGGAGTGCATTCCGCCCTCGGGCAAAATGTTGATCCAAAGGTCTTCAAGCTTTAGTTCACCCTCACCCAGATCAAACTCCAGATCCTTAGCAAAAGCTGCAACGTGCTGGTCCAGCAACTTAACCAGATCGGCAAAGATCGGGAACCTCCAGGGCAGATCGGTCAGCGAGGCATAGCTGGTGTAGCCGGGATAGCCGTTTTCTTCGCACCATTCCTGCCCGGCCTCATCATCCTCGGCAATGACAAGACAGGAGCTTTCCAGTTCCTCCGGGTCGATCTTGGGATCGAACTCGGACAAAGCTGCGCGATAGAGGCGGGTGACAAAAAGTGATTCAATCTGTGCCATGGGCCTGTCTTAAACCAGCCTCTCGATGAAGGCGATGGGTGTTTTGCGAGGCTGTCGCGGGGCAGCGCCATCAAACCAAAAACCCCCGCCGGTTTCCCGACGGGGGTCAATCTTGTCGCGAGCGGGGTCGCCCCCGGGTCGCTTACCAGTCTTCGCGAACCACGACGCGAGTCTTGATCGGCAGCTTCATCGCAGCCAGGCGCAGGGCCTCGCGGGCGATGTCGTCATTGACGCCGTCGATTTCGAACATCACGCGGCCAGGCTTGACTTTGCATGCCCAGCGGTCGACCGAACCTTTACCTTTACCCATACGAACTTCGATCGGCTTAGCCGTAACCGGAGTGTCGGGGAAGATGCGGATCCAGACACGACCCTGACGCTTCATGTGACGCGTCATGGCGCGACGTGCAGCTTCGATCTGGCGTGCAGTTACACGCTCAGGCTCAAGAGCTTTCAGTCCATAGGTGCCAAAGTTCAGATCAGAGCCGCCCTTGGCTTCACCCTTGATCCGGCCTTTGTGCATCTTGCGGAATTTAGTACGCTTTGGTTGAAGCATATCTTTCCCTCCTTAGCGACGACCGCCACCAGCACCACGAGGTGCAGGGCCGTCCTGGAGTTCCTGTGCTTTACGGTCACGTGCCTGCGGATCGTGCTCCATGATCTCACCTTTGAAGATCCAGACCTTGATCCCGATGATCCCATAAGGAGTCATCGCTTCGGCTTGTGCGTAATCGATGTCGGCGCGCAGCGTGTGCAGAGGCACACGGCCTTCGCGGTACCACTCGGTCCGTGCGATTTCGGCGCCACCCAGACGGCCAGCGACGTTCACCCGGATACCCAGAGAGCCCATACGCATGGCGTTCTGAACAGACCGCTTCATCGCGCGACGGAACGAAACCCGGCGCTCCAGCTGCTGAGCGATAGACTCGGCAACCAGCTGTGCGTCAAGCTCGGGCTTGCGCACTTCGACGATGTTCAGGTGCAATTCGCTGTCTGTCATCAGGGCGATTTTCTTGCGCAGAACTTCAATGTCCGCGCCTTTCTTGCCGATGATGACACCCGGACGTGCAGTGTGGATCGTAACGCGGCACTTCTTGTGCGGACGTTCGATGATCACACGGGCGATGCCGGCTTGCTTGCACTCTTTGTTGATGAACTCACGGATCTTCAGATCTTCCAGCAGAAGATCACCGTAGTCCTTGGTATCGGCGTACCAGCGGCTGTCCCAGGTGCGGTTCACCTGAAGGCGCATGCCGATCGGATTTACTTTATGACCCATTAGGCTTGCTCCTCAACTTGACGCACCTTGATGGTGATCTCCGAGAACGGCTTCATGATCTTGCCGAAACGGCCACGGGCCCGGGGGCGACCGCGTTTCATGACCAGGTTCTTACCAACCCATGCTTCTGCAACGATCAGCTCGTCAACGTCCAGGTTGTGGTTGTTCTCAGCGTTGGCGATTGCGGACTGCAGGCACTTTTTGACGTCCTGCGCGACACGCTTGTTCGAGAAAGTCAGGTCGGTCAGAGCCTTCTCAACTTTCTTGCCGCGGATCATCTGCGCAACCAGGTTCAGTTTCTGCGGGCTGGTACGGAGCATGCGCGTTTTTGCCATTGCTTCGTTTTCAGCCACGCGGCGGGGGTTCTTTTCCTTGCCCATGACTTACTTCCGCTTCGCTTTTTTGTCAGCGGCGTGACCGTAATAGGTGCGAGTCGGCGAATACTCACCGAACTTCTGACCGATCATGTCTTCCGAGACGTTGACGGGGATATGCTTCTGGCCGTTGTACACACCAAAGGTCAGACCCACGAACTGGGGCAGAATGGTGGAACGACGCGACCAGATTTTGATAACTTCGTTGCGGCCCGACTCGCGCGCTGCTTCGGCTTTTTTCAGCACGTAAGCATCGACGAAAGGACCCTTCCAAACAGAGCGAGACATGGATTAACGTCCCTTCTTCTTGGCGTGCCGCGAGCGGATGATCAGCTTCTGGGACGCTTTGTTTTTGTTGCGAGTACGCTTACCCTTGGTGTCCTTACCCCAAGGCGTAACCGGTGTACGGCCACCCGAGGTACGGCCTTCACCACCACCGTGCGGGTGATCGATCGGGTTCATAGCAACACCACGAACCGACGGACGCACGCCTTTGTGGCGCATACGACCGGCTTTACCGAGGTTTTGGTTGCTGTTGTCGGGGTTGGACACGGCACCAACGGTGGCCATGCATTCCTGACGGACCATGCGCAGCTCGCCCGAGCTCAGACGGATCTGAGCATAACCGCCATCGCGGCCTACGAATTGCGCGTAAGTACCGGCCGCACGTGCGATCTGACCGCCTTTACCAGGCTTCATCTCGATGTTGTGGACGATGGTACCAATAGGCATACCCGAGAACGGCATTGCGTTGCCCGGCTTGATGTCGGCCTTGGCCGAAGCCACAACCTTGTCACCAACAGCCAGACGCTGCGGAGCCAGGATATATGCCTGCTCGCCGTCTTCGTATTTTACCAGTGCGATAAACGCGGTCCGGTTCGGGTCATATTCGATCCGCTCGACGGTTGCCGCGACATCAAATTTATTCCGTTTGAAGTCAACGATCCGGTAGAGACGCTTTGCGCCACCGCCGCGGCGGCGTGAAGTGATCCGTCCGGTGTTGTTCCGGCCGCCCGATTTGGTCAAACCCTCAGTGAGAGACTTGACCGGACGTCCTTTCCAAAGCTCCGAACGGTCGATCAGCACCAGCCCGCGCTGGCCCGGCGTCGTCGGCTTGTACGACTTGAGTGCCATGCTTTCTGTCTTCCGTTTAGCAAGTGCAGGGATTTCCCCGCTATGTGATAGGCCCCCGTAGGTGCCAAAGGTATAGGGCCCCGAAGGTCCCCGGTTTAAAATATCAGAAGCCCCGGAACGAATCCGAGGCCGCAAGATTGGGTGCATATAGCCGTGTTGGGGGTGGGTGTCTATAGGGTGCTCTATGAATTTCGAAAACTTCGATACTCTATGGTTCCCTCCAAATTCATTTTCTTAAACCACGAAAGAATATTGTTCAAACTTGGTGACGGCAACGGCTGTGCGCAGCTCACAACCAAGACCAGTATAGAATATTGGCAACATATATAGTTATTTACGCACTGCTAGTTGATGCCGGAATCTCTTCATCTACTGACTTTTCCCACATTTCAACTAGGAGGTAAAAGATGATTAAGGCCATATTCCCCATCTTTGCAATTTGCGGAACAGCATTCGTTTCTGCGTGCAGCACAGCAGATTTACCGGAGGCTTCGGAAGGCCAAAAGACCAGCGCGAAATCAGATTTGGATATTGTGCTGGAATGCGCCGCGGAAGCTGGGATTGGATCAAATTTTCGAGTCACAAAATACATTGTAGGCGGTCGCACCGGGTACTCAATTGATCCACCGAACACAGTACACTATGAACTGGCCAACAAAGCCAACGCATGCATCGCAGACAAAGGTGCCGGTATACCGAGATACTAGAGAGTTTTGAATGAGAGCCAGAATTGCCATTAAAGGAATTCGACACTCGCATCTGACCTATTGAGTTAGACGTTTGACGGATGGCTTAGGTTAACTTCGGTAGCTTCACTTTCCTCCCAAGCATACTTGTTCTGACAATTTCTTTCAGTTCGCCCAAAAGGTGCGTAGTCAAGGCCGAAGGCCGCCGCGCCAGCGACTGCCCGTCCCGGCGGGCTGGCGCTTTGGGGACTATTGCGCCTCGCTATAAGTTCGGATGTAATTGGCACTATAAAGCGCGCAGATCAGTCGCTGCGGCGCCATCCCACGGTCAGTCACCGGCGCGGCTTGCGGATAGAGACAACAAAAAAACTCGCTTGCGCGGGGGCCAAATATCTCTCTCCAAAGACGAGGCCGACCAGAGGCTGGCGAACACGTCAATGGATGCCATTTTCCAGTGTTACACCAGAAGCCTCAACGCTCACCCAAAGCCCCGCACGATCACTTCTTGTCGCGCGCGGCCTTCTCTTCCTTGGTCAGCTTGGCGTTCCAGACATTCTTGCTCAGACCCAGCTCTGCTGGCGCAGGTTTGGTTTTGCCGATGCTGACTTTGCCTCCTTTATCCAGGAACTCCTGAATAAGGGCCTCATCTGTTGTTTCTTTGGGGACATGTTTCATAAGAGCGACCGTATCCGCATCACACGCCGGGGGCAACGACCGGATTTCCGGCTATCGTTCACACCATCTGACCGATCCCGTCACCCATACAGCGCGCGCGCTTCGGCAAAGGACAGCAGGCGGCGGTTCTTTTCATCCCACAGGTGCAGCCGCGCGTTGGCGAGGCTCTCGCGGATGGTCATCCGGTTGCTGTTGGCCAATTCCTCATGGTCCCGCAGCACTTCGGTCAGGCGATAGAACGGGATGCGACTGTACAGATGGTGTACGTGGTGGATGCCGATATTGGCCGTGAACCACTGCAATACGGATGGCAGGATGTAATGCGAACTTCCGTGCAGGGCGGCCTCGTGCAGTTGCCAGTCCTGATCAGGGTCCCATTGCGTCTCTTCGAATTGGTGTTGGACATAGAACAACCAGACGCCAGCGGTCGCGGCGATAAGCGTCGAGGGCAGGAAAATCAGCAGCACCGGCATCAGGCCACCAAAATAGTAGATGGCCCCCAGTGCGGCCAGAATGGCCAGGTTCGTCGCCATCGCGCTGACCCAGAATTTCGGAATACCGGTCAAGCCAAGCGGGAGGCGGTTTTGAAACAGGAACAGATAGCCGGGCCCAAAGCCAAACAGGGTGATCGGGTGGCGATAGAGCCGGTAAAATAACCGGTTCAAGGGCGTCAGCGCCCGGTATTCGGCCACCGTCAGCGTATGGATGTCTCCCATCCCGCGCTTATCCAGATTGCCAGATGAGTTGTGATGCGAGGAATGTGTGCGCCGCCAAACATCGTAAGGCGTCAGCGTCAGCACCCCGAGCCCCCGACCGACCCAGTCACTGACCGTCCGGTTCGTAAAAAATGCCCCGTGACCGCAATCATGCTGAATGGCAAACAGACGCAACAGAAAGGCCGCGTTCAGAACCGAGATCGCAAGCGCTAGCCAATAGCTCACCGACAAAGACATCCAGGCCAAGGCCCAAAGCGCTATGAAGGGAACACAGGTAACCCCCAGCTCGAACCAGCTACGCGGTTGGCTTGGCTCTCGATATTTGGCCAGCGTCGACACCCAGTCCCGCGCGACAGTCACATCCGGGTTGTCCCGGGTCGAGAGAGTGGATTGGGTCATGCGCCTGCCATATCGTTTGTTTGTTCCATACCGGATAGACGACCCCACCGGCATAGCAATCATTTTCTGTTCGAGACGCTGGGAATGGCGCTCAACTTTTGGTGTCACTACCTAAAGAAAAACCCCCGCTTTCGCGGGGGTCTTAATGGTTTGTCCAAAGACAGGCCCGATCAAAGACCGGTGGAAATGTCGATGGTGTTACCCTCTTCAAGGGTCACATATGCTTTTTTGACGTCTTTCCGCTTGCCCAACTGGCCGCGGAACCGCTTGACCTTACCTTTGGTCACAGAGGTGTTCACCGCTTTGACCTTCACACCAAACAGTGCCTCAACGGCCTCTTTGATCTGTGGCTTGTTGCTGTCAATCGCAACCTCAAAGACAACCGCGCCATTTTCGGACGCCATGGTCGACTTTTCGGTGATGATCGGCTTGCGGATCACGTCGTAGTGTTCTGCCTTCGCGCTCATTTCAGTCGAGCCTCCAGTGCTTCGACAGCCGCTTTGGTGAGCACCAGAGTGTCACGCTTGAGGATGTCATAAACGTTTGCACCCATCGACGGCAGGATATCCAGACCTTCGATGTTGCGCGACGCCTTCAGGAACCCTTCGTTCACGGTCGCCCCGTCGATGACCAGAGCGCGTTTCCAACCCAGGTTTGCAACCTGCTTGGCCAGAGCGGCGGTCTTGCCTTCGGCTTCAGCGTTCTCGATCACGACCAGTTCACCAGCTGCCATTTTGGCAGACAGCGCGTGGCGCAGACCAAGTTTACGGAACTTTTTCGGCAGGTCATGACCATGCGAACGCACGACCGGACCTTTGTAAACGCCACCACCCCGGAAGATCGGTGCCGAACGGGCGCCGTGGCGTGCGCCACCGGTGCCTTTTTGGCGATAGATCTTCTTGGTTGAGTAGGACACTTCCGAGCGGGTCTTGACCTTGTGGGTGCCAGCCTGCGCGTTGTTACGCTGCCAACGGACCACACGGTGCAGGATGTCCGCGCGCGGCTCCAGGCCGAACAGGTCTGCATCCAGCTCGATGTTGCCGGCTTTGCCGCCGTCCAGTTTGATTACATCAAGTTTCATGCTTCACCACCTTCCGCGGGAGCTTCTTCCGCAGGTGCTTCGGTTGCAGCCGATTTCACAGCAGCCGGGAAAGGCAGGCCTTCCGGTGCTTTCTTCTTGACGGCGTCCTTGACGGTAACCCAACCGGATTTCGGTCCGGGAACGGCGCCTTTGATGAAGACCAGACCACGGTCGGCGTCGGTTTTGACGACTTCCAGGTTCTGGGTTGTTACACGGGCAGCACCCATGTGACCGGCCATCTTTTTGCCTTTGAAAACCTTGCCCGGATCCTGACACTGGCCAGTTGAACCGTGCGAACGGTGGCTGATCGAAACACCGTGTGAGGCGCGAAGACCACCGAAGTTCCAGCGCTTCATTGCACCGGCAAAGCCTTTACCGATCGAAGTACCCGAAACGTCAACTTTCTGACCTTCCAGGAAATGCTCTGCCGAAATCTCGGCACCTACTTCGATCAGGCCATCTTCGGAGACGCGGAACTCGACCAGCTTACGCTTGGGTTCAACCTTGGCAGCGGCATAGTGACCGCGCATGGCTTTCGAGGTGCGTTTTGCCTTGGCAGCACCGGCACCCAGCTGAACAGCAGTATAGCCGTCCTTCTCGTCCGTGCGCTGTGCAACAACCTGCAGGTTGTCCAGGTGAAGAACGGTCACAGGGATCTGCTTGCCGTCTTCCATGAACAGGCGGGTCATGCCGACTTTTTTTGCGATAATACCAGAGCGCATAATCTATACCCTCCGATCTTACGACTGCAGCTTGATCTCGACGTCCACACCAGCCGCGAGGTCGAGCTTCATCAGCGCGTCAACGGTCTGGGGGGTCGGATCAACGATGTCGAGCAGACGCTTGTGCGTGCGGATCTCGAACTGGTCGCGGGATTTCTTGTCAACGTGAGGGCCACGGAGAACCGTGAACTTCTCGATCTTGTTCGGCAGCGGGATCGGGCCGCGCACATTCGCGCCGGTCCGCTTGGCAGTGTTGACGATCTCTTGCGTGCTGGCATCCAGAACGCGATAGTCAAATGCCTTCAGCCGAATACGGATATTTTGGCTTTGCATAATAACAGCCTTTTATCAGGCGTTGAGGTTGAGAGGAGGACAAGCGCGCATCGCCAACCCTCATCGAACCCAAAAGGCGGGAATCACCCCGCCTTGATGTTCTTACAGAGAACTCGCGCGACCTACAGGGGTTGGTGGGGTTTGGCAAGGGGGTTTAATGTATTTCGACACGTGTAATCGATGCCGCTCCAGCTACTCACACCATTTTATCAGATTGGTATCAATTGAATGCTCAAAACACTCAGTATACGGGAGCCAAAGAAAAGCATTGCCGTCCACAATGTAAAGGCCAGTAGGTTTGTCATCAACGACAACTCCAAACCTTAGAGAGGCGGCTTCCAATTCCATCTCGCAAATGGACTTCGGCTCTAGGACAACTGAACCCGGGCCATTATACGAAGGGTACTCGACTTTGCTGGCGTCAACGCGCGAATTGATCTCAGCGTTTTCGCATTTCCGATAGAACTCTTCAGTCGCAGCGGCAATTTCTGCATACATGCTTTTTCCTATGTGTTCTTTCAGCGGAAATCCACCGTTCGCAAGAACAAACTTTTCATTGGCTTCAATCAATAGCGAACAGTTCTCTTCACTATCGAATACTGCAAGCGCTTTACCGTCAGGTTTAAGCGCTCCCTGATACCGGTTTCTAATGAAATCAACTTCGAAAACGCCAGGCAAACTGATACGTTTGAAGCTCGGATCTGAAAAGCCTGCGCCGCAATGCCAATCGGCATCCAAAGCAACGTCCCCCAGGATGGTCAGCTTTTTTCTTGAAGAAACTTGTGTCGTTTCAAGCGTGGTGCAAGCGCACAATACGAGGCAAGAGAGGATCAAAAACGTTGTTTTGTTCAAAATTTTCTCGTCAGTGTTTGTTCGTATATACGGTCCAAAAGCAGAATGCTGAGTGAGCTTAAGTCAAAACGCCAACTAAATATCAAGTTGAAAACGGAAACAGGAAAGGGCGCCCCGAGGGACGCCCTTTCCGTTTGATCATTCGCTTGCGCGACTTACTCAACAATCTTCGACACAACACCGGCGCCGACGGTGCGGCCGCCTTCGTGGATCGCAATGCGCAGGCCATCTTCCATCGCGATTGGCTCAACGCCTTCGCGGACAACACAACTCGCGTTGCATGCGGAAAGATGCCCTTAGACTATGTCTTGGCTACGCGTGCCGCCATACGTGACAGTCTGGTATCCTGATAGTCGAACACTGAGCTTTCGAAAGGGGCAAAGATGGCATCGCAATCGGTCGCTTCCGCAGACGGTGGCCTGACGAATTCGTGCAGCTCAAACCCGTGATCTGCCATCGCGGCGACAAAATCGCTGAACCTATAACCGCCATGATACCGACGCCGTACAGAGACTTCAGCCAATACAAAGGTGCATTTTTTTAGCATCTCCGATGCACCTTTAATAACCTCGATTTCAAAACCTTCCGTGTCGATTTTCAATCCGAAAGGTTCCTTGTAGGAAGACGCAATCTCATCCAGTGTTTTTACCGGGACTTGTCGCTCTTCAACTTGCGAGGTGTGTTGGATTGCCGCTTCGTCAAACTCCTGCATCGTTGCCCGTGTGCCGAGCCAACGATCGCCGACCGTTGGAATTCGAAGAGTCGTCTGTCCGCTTTCGGCACCAACTCCGCAAGCATGGAAATCAAAATCGATCTTGTCGCCCCAGTTTTTCCGTACCTTGGTTTCGTAATCCGAAATGGGCTCAACCAACACAAACTTGGCTGCGGGGAAAGCTTCGTACAAATGCTCGGTTCCCGAGGCCACCCCGACATCGAATACTGTCTCGACCTCAAAACCCAGATTACCGATATAGGCACCCGTCTCCTTCATTGGCGAAACCTGATATCCTCGCCGCTTCAGGCGTTTGGACAGTCGTTCTACGGTTTCGTCCATGTCGAAGTATCCTTCTTGCGGTTTCGCCCGATGCAATCCACTGAAACCAACTAGAGAGCACTTCAACGGCAAAAGCGCAATCTGGTATACTGTGTCGCTGGCAAGCTAGCCTAGGCGCGGCAAAATGCTATCGACCCGCCCCGTCCCCGACCAGTTCAACTTTTCTGAAAGTTACTCAAGTGGTTTCCGTTTGCCATGCGGGGCATCTTATGACCATGAACGCGTGCATCAAACAGGAAACAGCGAGATCACTCCAATGATAGAACGCATCGAAACCGGCGAGAGATCGTCCAAAATCGTTAAACATAATGGTGTGGCCTATTTGACCGGGCAAGTCGCCGAAGGTGATACCATTCAGGAACAGGTGCGTATTTGCCTTGGGAAAATTGACGACCTGCTAGAGCGCGCAGGTTCATCACGGGAAAAAATGCTGCGTGTGACCATCTGGCTGGCCGATATGAAGGACTTTGCTGGTTTGAACGAGGTCTGGAATGCTTGGGTTCCTGCAGGATACGCACCTGCGAGGGCGTGTGGCGAAGCAAAATTGGCGCGGCCCGAACTTAAGGTGGAATTCATAGTGGACGCTGCATACGACTAAAGCATGCTGCTTCTTTAGGAATTCCCCGTCTTGAATTACCAAATTCAAACAGAAAAAGCCCGCCCCGGTTTGGGGCGGGCTTTTTTGTTTTGACGGTTAGGTCTGAGACTATTCGGCGAACGATCTCATCACCGCCTCCGATCACTCAACACTCTTTAGTGTACGACATGGGCGCGTCGCGGGCTTGTCGAGATCAAACGAGAAAGGGCGCCGAATGGGCGCCCTTTCCATTTGATCATTCGCTTGCGCG
>NZ_JBXWOJ010000017.1:0-67568 GCF_059610805.1 Ruegeria sp. CDSC025
CTCAAGGATTGGCGCCGTGTGGCAACCCGTTACGACAGGTGCCCGAAGGTCTTCCTCTCAGCAATCGCCATCGCAGCCCTCGTCATCTATTGGCTATGAGTCCTGACCCTAGCGGACAAAACGGCCATTCGGTCAAACCATAGCGGGCAAATTGGGTCGAATTGAATCAAGGGCAATTATTTCATCGAATAATTAGATTTCCCAAAATCGATCCTTCCCGAACCATTGCCACTTAAGTCGAGAATTGCATTCAATCTACACCTGCACGCGGCAACAAAGCGGTCAAACCAAAGCCCGGCAACAAAGCGTCGCCGCCAATCTAAATTTACTCGGCTGGTGACCAATTTGGGCCGGGATCATAGGTCGATATCTCAGCTGTTATTTCAAGCGTATCCGGCCCAAAGTCCGCTTCGAACACGGTGCCGTTTTCACCCACGAGAAAAGAATGGATACCCGTTTCTCCGTAGTCCGCAGGCACCGCAAGCAAGGCGTGACCCGCCACGAACCGATCGCCGACAAAATAGGAATAGGCACCACCCGGAGCATTTGGTCCCTGCCCCTGCAAAATTGCGAAGTAGTAACCGAGGAAAGGTTCGGGTTCGAAATCATCCGCACCGTCGCTCCACCCCGAGGCGGTGGCGCGGGCAAGGGCTTCACCGACAAAACTGTCTTCTTCTGGCCAGAAGAGGCCATTTCGTGCGCCGGGATCCGATATGATCGTTTGGGCAAATTCCATGACGCCATCGCCATTGTGGTCCACAAGACGAAACGCCGCCTGAAGATCAACATAGGCCTCAAGCGTTTCGATTACTTCCAATTCATTCAGTCCGATTTCACGGGCGGAAAGCTCCTCTACCCCGGCTTCTAAATCAAACTTCCAACCATTCTCAGCTTGCAGAATTGGGATCGGAAAGGGCCAACTATCTTCGCCAAGCAGAAGAAAAACCCCATCATCCTCGGGCTGAAAGCGGTATCCTTTAGCATACATGCCAAGCACTTCCTGCCTTCTTTGCTGATCTTCCACCGGATCACCCGTTCCGATTAGATCTTCTGCCTCTGGTCCGAAAATCTCGAGCAGCTTGTTCTGATCATCGGCCCTTAACGCTTCGACAAAAGCGTCCAGCGCGGTTTGCGGAGTTTCGAACAGGGCACCGTCGGAAAACGCCGGTCCTGTAGCCACTGCGATCACTAAAATAGAAAAAACAGATTTACGCATGTTACCGCCTCCCCTTGCCTTTGGCAGCATGTCCCCGTTTGGACGCCTTGTGAGCTTTGCCGCCTGAAGATTTTTTCTTCATAGCCTTACCTTTGGACGCAGCGGGTTTTTGCTGAGCCGTGGCCTTTTTTACCTGAGGTTTCTTAGCTGCTTGCGGTTTCTTTTTGACAGGCTTCTTCGCCGCATCTGGCCGTTTAGTCCGATCGATGGCCTGCTGCTTGGCAGCAGCCTTGTCCCGATCAACATTACCGCGATTCACCTGCGGCAAGGACTTGCCCCCACTACCTCGATTGGCCAGAGCACCGCTCGCGATAGCCCCCGCCCCTGCACCAGCTGCAACTGCTGCCGCGCCTCCCCTGCTAATGTCTGCAGCACCGGATTCACGGCTCAGTTTTGCGCGGAGTTCGTCCGTGCGACCCTCGGGGCGGTTGACAGGCAGGTCGCCGCGACCACCTTCCGGCCTTTTGTGATCAGCGATCTTGTCCCGGGCTTCCTTTTTTCGGTCAGGATCGGGTTTCCATCCGATATCAGTTCGGTCACCAAGATCTATATCGTTACCGATATTGACGTTGCCGTCGACGTCTATGTCGATGTCCGGGTTTCTGTATATCGGGCCACCGCCCCATCCGCCGCAATTCCGGCACCCCCAATAGTCATACCAATCGTCGTCATCGTCGAAAATCTCGTCGATCAGCGCCACGGTGCCAAATGTCAGCAAGGCCGCGCCCACTACGTCCCCGGTCGACGGGCCGGTATAGACAGTCTCGGGATTATATTGCGGGACGTACACTGTTTCGGGTTGTGTCGGAGTAATTACAACCGTTTCTTCATCAGATACCTCGACAGTTTGCTCGGGCCCGGAAACAAGAGCTCCGCTGTCAATTGCCTGATCCCGCATTACCTGCACCGCATCCAGTACATCGTCGGACTGGGCCAGCATGGCGGTGCCGACTGTCTCGGTCCAATCGATGTGGGTGGCCATTTGACCGACGACTTCGGGGAACGCCGTGGCCAATACACTTACAGACGGATCCCAGCCCATAGCTTCGATTTCCGGCTCGAGCTCTACGGGGTCGCGGTCGGCGTTATCCAACAAATACCGTTCTGCCTTAACAATCTCCAGTGGCTGAGTGGCCGCAACAAATATCTGTATGAGTAGAGTGTCGGGAAAAAGAGCCACCGGGGCGACCAAAGTTTGCAACTCAGCATCAGATAGAAGGTCGGATGAAGTCTCAGACGTAACTTCCGTTGCAACAGTATCGGACGCCTCTTGTGCAAACAGGGCGTTAGATGCGCTTAAACTGAGAGCAAATATTATATATCTAAACATATTGCGATCCTTCAATTTATCGAAGGATCGCCTAAGACCGTGATTCTGGCAACTGGCCTGCCAAATGGAGGATCATTTAGTAAAACACGGTCATTGGTCAAGCTGGCTTGAGCCGTCAATTTACTTACAAGGCCAGCTTCTATTGCGCAGGGCGATTAACTCCCGACAAAACTGTTTTGCGCGACAAGCTTCAGGGATTAATGGGGGCGAAAACATACAGAGCCTTTAGTGCTTCGCTCGGCTCCACCCCCGGCAAAGCGAGACGAAATATCTCTTCCATTGTGCCCTGAGCATACATTTCTGACAGAATACTATCGACAACGAGTCGAAAGTTATCGTCACCCCTCGCGATGGCCAATCCTTGCTTTTCTATCGTCAGTATTTCCTGGGATAGTTTGAATTTGCCCTTTAGTCCCGCAGCAATGTAGTTGACCAGCAATATCGACTGATCTGCAAAATAGGCGTCAATTTCACCGTCTCGAAGTGCTTTGATACCGTCTGGGTGTGAAGCGAACCGCACCATTTCTGCGTCGATACCTGCAGCTTCAAATGAATTCAGAACGGACGCCTCTGTTGTTGTGCTGCTTCTCATTCCAACCTTCTTTCCCGCGAGTGCACCCATGGTGCCTTCAGCCTCGATTGGTAACAATATGGACGTGCCATCGACATAAGTTGGAATTGAGAAATCAACAATTTCGCGTCGGGAAAGTGTAATCGACGCTGCCCCGCAGAGCATATCCACCTCTCCGGAAGCAACTTTGTCGAAACGATCCTTAGAGTCGACCGGAATGAACTGAACATTCAAATCCTTCAATTCCAGTTTCTGCGCAATTACCTTCGCTACTTGATCGCAAATCAACGGCGACAGACCAAACGGGCGACCTTGGTCGTTAATGTAAGACAACGGAGCAGCATCTGTTCGAAAACCAAATCGGATTTCGTTGTTTTTTGTTATCCTGTCGATTGTTTGGGCAACCGCGCCGGTTGTGAATAGAACCGTCACAATAAGTATAGAAAGCAAGCGCATGGTTTTTCCCTCTTTAGTGGCGTAACACCCTTGTGGAGGTGAAAAGCACCCTGTGTCGAGAGTAAAACACATTGTGTCGCCTAGGAGTCGGTTTGTTGATGAGAGGTGCTGGCATGGGGACGAATCGAAAGCATACCCTCGCAATATTGGCAGATGCCCGAATGCATCTGCTCCTTCTCTGGGCTTAACGCGAGAGAAAAGTCTTGTGGGCAGAGCTTATGCTCGAAGTTTCAAAGGACCCGCGTCAACTGCAAGTCGTTGCGACAACACAACACCGCACCAGTATATTTTCGTGGTGCAAACTGTTGACCTTCGCCGTGACGCTGTACGGTAGGGTTGATATTCAACGGTGAGGTTGAGCGAAGGGTAATGGGAATAGAACTACAACGGAGTTTGGCGGAACTTGGGGCGCGTAAAACCGTACCTTTTGCCTTTGTGTGTTTGCTGTTCTTCGCATCCTGTGCAACCACGAACCCAGAACTTTTGAAGTCCGAGTTGAACGCTCGACCCAGTGCACAGAATGCGTCGCCAAGCGACTACGCCGGGGAAGTTCAATTTAGCATCTCAAACAAGATTCCCGCTCGTGGGAAAAACCTACCTTACACATTTAACGCGGGCATCAGCAGTGCGACGTCAACGCGCCTAGGTTTCCGGGGGCTCTTAGATCTGCGAGAAATCCAAGTCCAAGCGCCCGCGCTTCTGTCGGGTACTCTGGAACAAAGTTGCTCTTTGAATGTTGACTTTGAACTCGACGACGCCCGCGCCAGCGGTGATCTCATTGAACTCGTTGGCTCAGTGGACGTCGAGCTTTATCGTTGTCGAAACGAAGAATCCGAGGGAACCAACGGGCGTGGAGTACGCTTTATCTCGACGACTGTTGGGATCGCCGCAGCGGCACGCGCCAATGTTCAAGATCAATGCGTTCACTTTGATCTTGCCGACGTCGTGCTTCAACCTACCGGGTTTGTCGGCGGGTTGGTTAACCTAATTGGCCTCACAGAGCGCGTCGAGGAGGTCGTTCTCACCAAGGCAAAGGAGTTCACCGAAGAGAATGTGATTTGTCCGGAGATGCCTTCGGAGCTTTCTTCGTTGAATCCGGTTTTCGACGCCGGCGGTACACGAGAAATTGGTGACGGTGGCATCGGTGTTGCGTTGAGCGGCTCAATCGACACCAGTGCGATGACGATGATGGAACTCCTGGCGGTTATGCAATCTCGCGGTATTGTTGGGGGGGCAGGATGATGGATCGGATCTTTCTTCTGATACTAGCTACTGCCGGGCTTTTCGGATCCGCGCTGCTGGCTGAAGAGGTTACCTTCGAAGCAAACGGGGACGTCATGCTAGGAGATCGTGAGTTTCCCGTTGATCTGGCATTGAGACTAAAAGATGTGAACGCGACAAGGATCTCAATCGAAAGTGTCGTAGACCTTCGCCGGGCAAAAGAAATACTTGTAGAGGAACTCAAACGAGCCGCGTTTGTAGATGTCTGCAACGCACTGATCGGCGTGACCGAAGCAACGGCCCGTGCCGACGATACAGTGATTTCGCTAAGTGGGAGGATCGAAGCAGAGCTTTTCCGATGCGAAAGCCGCAGCGACGGTGGATCTATACGCGGCGAGAACACTTTCGCTGGTGGCTTGACGGTGGGTGCTTCCGCTTCGGCCGAATTCAAAGATGACTGCCTTTTTTTCCGTTTGGATGACCTGAGACTTGCTCCGGATCAACTCACCGAGTCGTCCGATGCAAAGGGCAATGTCGAAAAGGTTCGGCAGGTATTCATCGAGACCGCGAACGCAATACTTCAAAGAAACCCGGTATGCCCAGAACTACCTCCCGAACTTGTCTCTCTCTCACCAACTTACGACGCCGGTGGCACACGGGAGTTAGGGGAAGGTGGCGTCGGACTGTTCTTCCGAGGTTCAATCGAAACGAGTACTGAGGCAATTATTGACATCCTTCAGGTACTCCAGTCGAAGAAGGTGCTTCCACCTCCGCCCCGGTGAACCTAGCCAACGGCTTAGTGCGGTAGATAGAATCTAATTATTTCGAAGAACAAGAACGAGTCGTAGAAATGTGCATTTAACGTAGCATCATTCGTGCAATAGATGAGGTCAAAAATGATCCGTTTTGCATCTGTTCTTACCATTTTGCTTGCTTTTTGCGCCCATGCCGAGGACATCCCGAGCACTCAACGCGGCGACAGGCAGTATTCACCTTATCCACGGCAGAGCTTTCCCAATCAGGTCTTTTTTGGCGACACTCATTTGGATACGTCCGACTCTGCAGATGCCGGTATGATCGACAATGTGCTAGGCCCTGAAGAAGCCTACCGCTTTGCCAAGGGCGAGGTGGTGATATCCAGCACCGGTGTCGAAGCTAGGCTGCGCTGACCATTGGACTTTTTGGTGGTTGCCGATCACGCTGAGAACTTGGGTCTCGTGCCGCTGTTGGCAGCGAAAGACGCCACACTTCTCATGACTGAGTTTGGGCAACAACTTAACGCTGCCGTTGAACCCACTGCGAACCCGATCCGTTTCGAAGAAGTCGTGGGCGGCATCGGTGGCGACGAGAAGGTTGCCCAATATGCATGGCAAACTTCGGCGTCGGGAATGGCGGCAGTTTGGGCAAGAGAAAACACACGCGAGGCCATTTGGCACTCTCTTGCTCGGAAAGAAGTCTACGCAACCAAAGGTCCGCGCATGCGCGTTCGCGTTTTTGCCGGATACGATTTTGAAGAAACGGACCTGCCGCGTGCTGATTTTGCCGCGTATGGATATGAAGGAGGCGTCCCGATGGAGCCAATTTAGACCGCATTCAAATCGTCAAAGGGTGGTTAAATAGCGACGGGACAACTTCGGAACACGTTTACGATATTTCTTGCGGCGGGCGCGAACTAGTGAACGCGAAGTGTGACGGGCCCGTTGGCGACACCGTTGACGTTGAGAGTGCAACTTGGACAAACGATATTGGTCAGGCAATTCTATCCGAGTATTGGAAAGACCCCGATTACGATCCGGAACAAAGCTCTTTCTACTATGCCAGAGTGTTGGCAATACTAACGCCACGTTGGACAACATACGATGCCAAAGTGCTCGGAACGGAGATCCCTGACGAAGCCCCACGGTCGATACAAGAGAGGCATACACATCGTCAATCTGGCAGGGACGATTGTTATAAGGCTGAAACCAGAATTTACTTAGTCCGCTTTGGGCTCAAACTACCCCTTCAACGCTTCTGCATGAACAATTGGCTTTCGGTCACGTTTACCCAAACCCCTTCAGGCGATATCCGTGTGCCATAGACCAGTTTCTCGACACCCCTAGCTTGCGCCAACTCGAACGCCGTTGCATAGGTCGGGTCGATATCCGCGGCCAATGCAATTCGCTCACAATCGGTGCGCTGAACCAGATACAGCAGGATTGCGCGATGCCCCTGGTCCACCATAGCTGTCAGTTCCCCTAGATGTTTGGTTCCGCGCGCTGTGACGCTGTCGGGGAATTCGGCCAGACCGGGTTCGCGAGACAGGGTCACGCATTTTACCTCGACATAAGCGTCCTGAAGGCCCGGCTGGGTCAGCAGGAAATCAACGCGGCTGTTCTCGCCGTATTTCACCTCGGGGCGCACGGTTTCATACATTGCCAGCTCGGGGATTTCTCGCGCCATCAGGGATGCGCGCAAGGCTCGGTTCGGAACTGATGTATCGACCCCGGTGAAATGCCCGTTTTCGTGATCGACCAGCCGCCAGCCATATTTCAGCTTTTTCTTCGGGTCGTCATTGGGCTCCAACCATATTTTCTCGCCCGGTTCGGCCAGTCCCATCATCGAGCCGGGATTGGCGCAATGCGCTGTCACCTCGCGCCCGTCCTCAAGCCTGCAATCGGCCAGAAAGCGTTTATAGCGGCGGATCAGGTGGGCGGGGACAAGAGGGGTTTCAAATCGCATGCTTCAGGGCCTATACCTGCGGAAAGGGTCGATCAAGGGGGCGCAGGCCATGCAAAATCCAACCGCAGCCATGCTGGTGATCGGGGATGAAATCCTGTCGGGTCGCACCCGCGATGCAAACATGCATTATCTCGCGCAGGAGCTGACCAAGCAGGGGATCGACCTGAAAGAGGTCCGTGTGGTCAGCGATGACGCCGCTACAATCGAAGCCGCCGTTCAGGCGTTGTCGGCAAAGTTTGATCATGTCTTCACCAGCGGCGGGATTGGACCGACCCATGATGATATCACCGCCGATTGCATCGCCCGTGCCTTTGGCGCGCATATCGACATCCGCGACGATGCCCGCGCTTTGCTTGAAGCGCATTACGAGAAATCCGGGCTGGAACTGAACGCTGCCCGTTTGCGCATGGCGCGCATCCCTGATGGTGCCACGCTGATCGACAATCCGGTGTCGACTGCGCCAGGCTTTACCATCGGCAATGTTCATGTGATGGCTGGGGTGCCCTCGGTCTTTCAGGCGATGGTGGCGAGTGTATTGCCGGGTCTGACCGGCGGTGTTCCTCTGCTGTCCCAAACCTTACGGGTGGATCGCGGCGAAGGCGATATCGCCGCCCCCCTTGCGGCACTCGCAGCGGATTTTCAGGATCTGTCCATCGGGTGTTATCCGTTTCAGATCAACGGTGTGTTTGGCGCCAATGTGGTCATTCGCGGAACCGAAGGTGCCCGGATCGACGCGGCCTCAACCCGGTTGGCGAAAGAGCTTGGTCTGTGAGCGTTACCTGGCCTGACGTCGTCGAGGGTACATGGCCATCTGCGCAGCGCCAAAAGCTGGGGCCGTTTCTGGTGCGTCAGGGTCTGGGCGGCGGATCGCGGGTAAGTGCGGCCAATGCGCTGGGGCCTGCCTCGGATGAGGATATTGCGGCGGCCGAGGTCGCGATGCAGGCACTGGGACAAAAGCGCATCTTTTGCCTGTGGCCAGGGGACGAGGCGCTGGATACGCAGCTTGAAGGCCGGGGCTATTCCGTGTTGGATCCGGTCAATATTTACACCTGCCCGGTTGAGCATCTGACTGATCTTCCGCTCCCCCGCGTAACGGTGTTCTCGATATGGGAGCCGCTGGCAATCATGCGTGAGATCTGGGCCGAGGGCGGGATTGGACCAGAGCGGCTGGCCGTGATGGAGCGAGCCCCGGGTCCAAAGACCGGCCTGCTGCTTCGCTATAGTGACCAACCTGCTGGTACTGGATTTGTTGCGATGCATGGGGACGTGGCCATGGTCCACGCACTTGAGATTTTGCCCGCTCATCGCCGTCAGGGCCTGGGCCAATGGGCGATGCGCGCGGCTGCGCTCTGGGCACAGGATCAGGGCGCCGGGACGCTCAGCGTGATTTGCACCAAGGCGAATGCGGGGGCCAATGGCCTTTATCGCGCGCTTGGGATGGAGCTTGCCGGAGAATACCATTACCGTCAGCTGGTTGAAGGAGAGAACCCAAAGTGACCGATCTTGCCCTGCCCACCGCGCTGAACCTTCCGATGGCTGATCCGCTGCCGCCCGAGACGCAGAAATACTTCGACATTTGCGTCGAAAAGCTGGGGTTTGTGCCCAATGTCCTGCGGGCCTATGCCTTTGACATCGACAAGCTGAACGCGTTCACCGCGATGTATAACGATCTGATGCTGGCCGATAGCGGGCTGTCCAAGCTCGAGCGTGAGATGATCGCGGTGGTCGTGTCGGCAATAAACAAGTGTTTCTATTGCCTTGTCGCACATGGTGCGGCTGTCAGGCAGTTGTCCGGTGATCCGCAGCTGGGTGAAATGTTGATCATGAACTACCGGGTTGCGCCTTTGGATCAGCGGCAGCGTGCCATGCTGGATTTTGCGTCTAAAATGACCACCGAAAGCACCAAGATCGAAGAGCCTGACCGGCAGGTCCTGCGCGATGCCGGGTTTAGCGACCGCGATATCTGGGACATTGCCAATGTGACCGGCTTTTTCAACATGTCGAACCGTGTTGCAAGCGCGACCGCGATGTCCCCCAACCCCGAGTATCACGCCCAATCAAGATGATCCGCCGCCTCGCCATATTCCTGTTGCTCATTGCGTCGCCCGTTGTCGGCCAAGAGCTGACGCTGCCTTCGGGCGCGCGTCTGGTCAGCGACCGCACAAGCCCGCTCGACAGCTATGACCTGCCCACCGGCCCCTACGTCGACGGAACAGTCCCAGCGCGCCGGGTCGAAGGGCGGGTCGAGCGCTATACCTGGCGGCTGCAGGCCGGGTCCAGCACCACTTTGCAGCTGCTCGCCCCGTTGCGGGAACAGATCAAAGCCCAGGGGTATGAGGTTATCTTTGACTGCGACGCCCGCAGTTGCGGTGGCTTCGATTTTCGCTTTGGAACCGAGGTTGTCCCGACGCCTGACATGTATGTGGCCATCCAGGACTATCGCTTTTTGTCCGCTGCCAAGGGCGACGAAGTCCTGAGCCTTTTGGTCAGCCGAAACCCGCCCGATGGCTATGTGCAGATGATCCGCGTGTCACCTGAGGGGGCCGAGGCCGCGCCTCCGCTGGTGATCGAAGAAGAGGTCGATCAGGCGCAGGGGCTGTTGGCAGAGCTTGCCCAAGAGGGCCACGTGATTCTGGGCGATCTGCATTTCCGCACGGGCGAAATAACCCTGGGTGAGGGGCCTTTCGGCTCTCTGAATGAGATTGCGCAGTATTTGTCGAACAATCCCGGAACGCGGCTGGCTCTGGTCGGGCACACGGATGATACCGGCGCACTCGAGGCCAATATTTCGGTCAGCACGGGCCGGGCGCAAACCGTGCGCGCCCGGCTGATCGAGAAATACGGCGTGGCCGCCGACCGGGTCGAGGCGCGGGGGATTGGTTATCTGGCCCCGATCACCTCGAATGCAACGCCCGAAGGTCGCGATTTGAACCGCCGGGTCGAGGCGGTTCTGCTGATCAACTGATCCCTACATCACCCACCACAGGTACAGCGGCAGCCCGATCGTGATGTTGAACGGGAAGGACACACCCAGCGACAGGGTCAGATAAATCCCGGCCTCGGCCTTTGGCAGCGCGATCTTCATCGCCGCGGGCACAGCGATATACGAGGCGGATGCAGACAGGACCATGAACAGGAACAGGCTGCCTTCGGGCAGGCCGATCACCGCCCCGACCACCCAGGCCATCGCAGCGCCGATCAGGGGCATCAGCATTCCAAAGGCAAACAGACCCAGCGAGAGCTTGTCGCGGTTCTTGATCAGGCTGCGCCCTGCGGAAATGCCCATATCCAGAAGGAAAAGGCACAGGATGCCGGTGAAGGGTGTGACGATGAAGGGCGCAATCATCTGCATCCCTTCGCCACCCGTAATAGCGCCAATTAGAAAGGCCCCGGTCAACAGGACAATCGACCCGTTTGCCAACAGATCGCGCCACAGCCCATTGTCATTGACGCCCTTGCTGCTGGTTTTATGCGCCAGCCAAAGGGCCGAAAGGATGGCGGGAACCTCCATCGCGGCGGCGACAGCAACCATGAAGCCGTCATGATCAAGACCCACCAAATCCAGCAGGCTGGTTGCGGTGACGAAGGTCACGATTGAGATTGACCCATAATGCCCGGCAACAGCCGCCGCATTCAACGCGTCCAGCCGTGTCATGACCCGGAGCAGGCCGAATGCCACAAAGGGGATGACAAAAGACAACGCCACACCGCCTAGCAAAGTCAGGAACAGATCCATGGGGATGCCATGCTCGGCCAGGCTGCTGCCGCCTTTGAAGCCGATGGCCAGCAGCAGATACAGCGACATGAACTTGGCTGCCCCACCGGGGATCGACAGATCGCTGCGGGCAAAAGCCGCGAGCAGCCCGAGGACGAAGAAAAGGATGGTTGGGACCAGCAAGTTGCTGGAAAGGGTTTCGATTACGCTGGGCATTTTGGCTCCTGTCCCGATTTCACGGGCTAAGTGCCTTGCCTATTTTTGTTATCCAAATATTATCTTTCTAATTTTTGGATAGTTTAAAGCTATGAAATGCGCCCAACACTAAGGCAACTGGAATATATCGTTACGGTCAGCCGACTGGGTCGATTTGGATTGGCAGCTGAGGTTCTGAATGTCAGCCAGCCCAGCCTCTCGGCGCAAATTGCCTCTGTAGAACAAGAACTTGGCCTGCGCATCTTTGATCGTAACCGGGGTGGTGTTCAGGTGACTGCCAAAGGCGAAGAGTTCATCGAACGCGCCCAGAAGATCCTTGCCGAAGTCCGGGATCTGCGCCACGCGATGAGCAGCGAGACACCGGTCTCAGGACGGCTAAGGCTGGGCGTGTTGCCCTCAATCGGGCCCTACCTGCTGCCTCAGGTCATCAAAAAGGTCCATCAGGACCGCCCCGGTCTGCGCATTGTCGTGCGCGAGGAAAACACCCGTGATCTGGAACAAGGACTTAAATCTGGTCGGTTTGATCTGATCCTTTCCACGCCCGAGGATCACCCGAACACAATCCAGCAGCGCTTGTTCAACGAGACTCTGTGGATTGGAGTTGCCGTAGACGATGTGCTGTCAAATGATACGTATGGTGTTACGGCTCAAGACTTGCGCGACCGGCTGATCCTGACCTTGGACCAAAGCCACCGTCTGTCCCGGATCGTCTATGCGCTGGCGGCGGAATGCGGTGGGGTTGTGTCGGATGAATACGAGGGGACCACGCTTGATTCCATTGTACTGATGGCGGCCTCGGGGGTTGGGGTTGCGGTGTTGCCGGACCTGTATGCAAGACGTCAGGGGATTTACCGCGATGAGGTCCATTTGCGCCCGTTGACTATAACAAATGCCAACCGCGATATCGCGCTTCTTTCTCGCAGAAAAGAAGCTGATCTGCCCGGACAGAATATCCTGATCCAATCCTTGCGTACGGTCGCGCAGAGTATGGGGCTGGCCGTGTTCAGCGAATAAAAAAAGGCCCACACTACTTGTGCGGGCCGTTCAGTTTCCACCGGGAGAAATTACCAGTCCATCGGGCCTTTTTCGTTGAAGGCATCGACGAGGAAATCAATGAATGCCCGCACCTTGGGCTGCGTAAAGCGACCGGGCGGGTAGACGGCATAAACGCCTTGCACTTCATCGGGCAGCGACGGCATTGCGTCGACAACTTCGCCCGACTTCAGCGCGTCGGAATAGAGATAGCTGGGCAGATGCGCGATCCCAAGCCCTGAGACCGCAGCGTTCAACAAGGATTGCCCATCATTCACGCTGAGCCACCCGGCGGTGCGAACCTGACGTTTTTCACCCGAAGGTGCGGTCAGTTTCCACACATTGCCCGAAGACTGGCTGGAATAATGTAACAGCTTGTGTTCGTTCAGGTCGTCGATCTTTTGCGGACGCCCGAATTTCTCGATATAGGTGGGCGCGGCGACCATCCGCTTGACGGTTTCGGTCAGCTTGCGGGCGCGCAATGTGCTGTCTTCCAGCTCACCAATCCGCACGGCAACGTCGAACCCTTCCGAGATCAGCTCAACATAGCGATTGTTCAGCACCATATTCACCGTGATGTCGGGATAGGCAGCTAGAAATCCCGACAGAACCGGAGATAGGTGATTCACGCCGAAATCTGTCGCCACACTGATCCGCAGCAGACCAGAGGGGGCAGATTGCATCGAGGTGACCAGCGCATCAGCCTCGCCCGCGTCATTCAGAACGCGGCGGGCCCGGTCATAATAGGCCAGCCCGATTTCGGTTGGTGACACGCGGCGCGTCGTGCGGTTCAGAAGTCTTGCGCCCAGGCGTGCTTCCAGGCTGGAAACGTGCTTGGACACAGCCGATTTTGAGATGCCCATTTTCTTGGCCGCGTCGGTGAAACCGCCTTGGTCCACCACGTTGGCGAAGGCTTCCATTTCGGTCAGTCGGTCCATTCTTGTTCCCCAGGTGTAGGTTCTTTAACTGATCTTTACGTCAAATCTGGGCGGAAACAGGGCGGACATGGGATAATATCAGGGATTTGAATCGGATCGTTTGCGCTGGGGAAACTCTGAAACAGTGGTTTCCATATGGGCCACAAGCCTTTTGACAACGGGTATCCTCGATTTCGGGCCGAAACATGCTACCATGAGGATGGCAAATTTGTGACAACGGAGAAGATTATGAAAGCTGTTTTAGCTATTGCCGCAACCTGCCTGTCGGCGACATTTGCTCTGGCCGGGGGTGAAACACCATCAAACCCCGAAGCGCAGGTCTATTTTGTGAAATTGTCTGACGGCGACGTTGTCCAATCTCCGGTCACCGTGGTCTTTGGCCTCAGCGGCATGGGGGTCGCGCCGGCGGGTACTGAAAAGGAAAACACCGGGCATCATCATCTGCTGATCGACCGACCGCCTTTGGGGCAGGGAGAGGACGGTGCGGATGAGTTGTCTTATGGTCTGCCCGCGGATGACAATCATATCCATTTTGGCGGCGGTCAGACCGAGGTGACGCTGGAAATGGCTGCAGGCGAACATACGCTTCAGCTAGTGCTGGGCGATGCAGGTCATGTACCGCATTCCACGCCCATCGTGTCTGAGGTGATTACGATAACCGTTGAATAAGCGATAAGGGACTTCTGCTGTTGGTATCCGGCGGGCTTTCAGGAATGTCGCCGGGCCACAGTGATGTATGGCGTTTACTTTTCCTTTCGAACCGGAAATTCTGCGTGCTAGGAAAGGGAGGGCTGGGATGTCGACAGAGTTCCTACTGACGTCTCTGATCGTTGTGCTTTTACCAGGCACCGGCGTGATCTATACGCTTGCGGTTGGGTTGGGGCGTGGCTTTTGGGCCAGTTTTGCGGCGGCGATTGGCTGTACCATAGGGATCGTACCTGCTGCGCTGGCCAGTATCGTCGGTCTTGCGGCCCTGCTGCATACCAGCGCGCTGGCCTTTCTGGTGCTAAAATACCTTGGGGTGCTGTATCTGTTTTACATGGCCTGGGGGATCGTCCGGCAAGGCGGAGCATTGGATGTACAGAGCCAGAAACCCGCAAAAGGGTATGTGAAGATTGCAATCACGGGCACCTTGATCAATGTGTTGAACCCCAAGCTATCTTTGTTCTTTCTGGCCTTTCTGCCGCAATTCATTCCCGCCGGTACAGGTGCCGCCGAAGCAGAGCTGATCAAGTTGGCCTTGTCCTTCATGGCCATGACCTTTGTCGTCTTTGTTGGCTATGGCGCTTTCGCTGCGGTGGCACGCGACTATGTGATCCAGCGGCCCACTGTCATGGCTTGGGTCAGGCGCTGTTTCGCCGGGGCCTTTGGGGCATTGGGTGCAAAGCTGGCGCTGGCCGACTGACCCCAATACCAGCAGAGCGATTGGCCCGGTTCTGGACCGGGCCAAGGCATATCAGAAACTGGTTGCCAGCCGCGTGCCCTGATTGATGGCCCGTTTGGCGTCCAATTCGGCTGCAACATCCGCGCCGCCGATCACATGTGGGGTGATGCCACGTTCGATCAACGTATCGGCCAGGCTGCGGTCCGAGATCTGGCCCGAGCACAGAACAATCGTATCCACCGCAATTACTGTCGGGTTCTCGCGTGCTTCGCCGAAACTCACATGCAGCCCGTCATCGTCGATCCGCTCATAATTCACGCCACCGACGAAATTGACGTTTTTCATCTTCAGCGTTGCGCGATGAATCCAGCCGGTGGTCTTGCCCAACCCTTTGCCATGGGCTTGCGCCTTGCGCTGCAGCAAAGTCACCTGGCGCGCGGGGGCGGCAGGTTGTGGCCCTTCAGGTGCCAGCCCCGAGCGATGCTCGGCCGGGTCGGTAACGCCCCATTCCTTCATCCAGGCAGGCAAGTCGGTGGTGATGCTGTGGCCTTCTTCCAGCAGGAATTCGGACACGTCAAAGCCGATCCCACCTGCTCCGATCACGGCCACTGATTGGCCAACCGGGGTCTTGTGGCGCAGGACGTCGATATAATCGACGACATTGTCTCGGTCCTGACCAGGGATTTTCGGATCACGCGGAACGACACCGGTGGCAATTACCACCTCGTCATAACCAGTCAGATCGTCGGCGCCCACTTCGCGCTCAAGCTCTACCTTAATGCCCAAATCGGCAATCATGGTGCGGTACCATTCGACCAGACCCCAGAATTCCTCTTTGCCCGGAACCTGCTTGGCCATGTTCAACTGGCCGCCGATCTCACGGGCACGGTCAAAAATGGTCACGTCATGGCCACGCTGCGCGGCGGTCATTGCGGTGGACAGGCCTGCCGGGCCCGCCCCTACGATGGCGATTTTCTTCACGCTGTCGGCCTGTGTGATCACCAGTTCGGTTTCGTGACAAGCGCGCGGGTTTACCAGGCACGAGGTCAGTTTGCCCTGGAATGTGTGATCCAGACAGGCCTGGTTGCAAGCGATGCAGGGTGCAATCGTCGCCGCCTCAGCAGCGATGGCTTTGTTAACGAAATCCGCATCTGCCAGCATCGGGCGGGCCAGCGAGACCATGTCGGCGCACCCCGTGGCAAGAACTTCTTCGGCGACCTCCGGCGTGTTAATCCGGTTTGACGTAATGACCGGGATCGAGACCTTGCCCATCAGCTTTTTGGTCACCCAAGCAAAGGCCGCGCGCGGAACGCTGGTGGCAATGGTGGGAATCCGCGCCTCGTGCCAGCCGATGCCGGTATTGATGATCGTGGCGCCAGCCTCTTCGATCCGCTGCGCCAGTTCCACAACCTCATCATGAGTAGATCCGTTGGGAACCAGGTCAATCATCGACAAGCGGTAGATGATGATGAATTCCGTGCCGACGGCCTCGCGCGTGCGGCGCACGACCTCGATCGGCAGGCGCATCCGGTTCTCGTAAGAGCCACCCCAACGGTCCTCGCGCTTGTTGGTGTGAGTCACCAGAAACTGGTTGAGGAAATACCCTTCGGACCCCATGATCTCGACCCCGTCATAGCCCGCTTTCTGGGCCAGGACCGCGGCGTTCACGATATCGCTGATCTGTTTCTCGATACCCCCTTCGTCCAGCTCGGTCGGCGGGAAAGGAGAGATCGGAGATTTCACTGGGCTGGGTGCGACACATTTCGGCCCGTAGGCATAGCGCCCCGCATGCAGGATCTGCATCGCGATCTTGCCACCGGCCTCATGCACCCGTTGGGTGACGATTGAGTGGTTTGCCACTTCTTTGTCGTTGGTCATCATTGATGCCCCCGGCAGTACCGAACCTTCAAGATTTGGTCCAATCCCTCCAGTCACCATCAGCGCCACGCCACCGCGCGCGCGGTCGGCATAGAACTCGGCCACCCGATTCCAATCGCCGGTCTCCTCAAGCCCGGTATGCATCGAGCCCATCAGCACGCGGTTCTTCAGCGTGGTAAAGCCCAGATCCAGCGGGGCCAGCATGTTTGGGTATGCAGTCATCCAGAACTCTCCCTTATAGAATTTGGCTGCCAGATTGACCTTCGCGTCATCTTTGTCACGCGAAACCTAACGTCATACCCTTTGCCTTGGGCCCGCTGCTTGTTACAGACGCTCCAAAGCATGTTCACGAGGCCGCGTATGACCCCCGAAGAGATTGCCAAACTGCCCTACCGCCCCTGCGTCGGGCTGATGTTGATGAATGCCGAGGGTAAGATATTCGTCGGCCAGCGCAACGACCGCCACAAGGACGCCTGGCAGATGCCTCAGGGTGGTGTGGACCAGGGTGAAGACCCGCGCGATGCGGCGCTGCGCGAGCTGTGGGAAGAAACCGGCGTCACGGCAGATCTGGTCGAGATCATCGCCGAGACCGAGGGGTGGTTGCCCTATGATCTGCCGCATGACATCGTGCCGAAGATCTGGAAAGGTCGGTATCGGGGTCAAGAGCAGAAATGGTATCTGATGCGGTTCTCTGGCCGCGACGATCAGATCAACATTCAGACTGAGCATCCCGAATTCACCCGCTGGAAATGGCAGGAACCGGACCAGCTGGTTGCCGAAATCGTGCCGTTCAAACGCGACGTGTATGAACGCGTGGTTGCAGCGTTTTCGGATCACCTGAACTGACATGATCCCACAGACCTATCCCAGTCCGGACCCATGCCACCGCCGCGCCGATCTGGTCGTGCATCTTATCGGTCTGGCGTTGATTTTGACCGCTGGCGGAGCGCTGATCCGCAAATCGTACCTGATGCTCGACAGCGGGCTTATTCTTGCGGTTCTGGTTTATGTAGCCTGTGCGTTGGGCTCTAATCTGGCCTCGTGTTTTTATCACTTTTCCCGCTGGCACCAGCGTCGGCAGCTGCTGCGACGCATAGACCATGCCGCAATCTATTCCAGTATCTGCGGCACCTTCACACCCTTTTTCCTGCTGGCCGGTACCGGCTGGACCATGACTTTGCTCTGGTTGTGCTGGGGGCTGACTGTGGTGGCCATCTGGAACAAGATCGCCAACAAGACGGTCAAGTCCCGATGGTCAACAGCATCCTATCTGGGTCTGGGCGCGCTGGGGCTGTGCGCCATACCCGATCTGAAAGATGTCCCCGTTTCAGTCCTGTGGTGCATTCTGGCCGGGGCGGCAAGCTACGTGATCGGCACAGTCTTTTATGCCCGCAAGACACTGCCTTTCCGCTATGCGATTTGGCACACTTGGGTCAATCTTGGTGGCATATTCATGTTCGTAGGCGTCTGGATCGCCCTGTTCGTGCAGAGATAACCGTGAGGGGAGGGGCTCTGCCCCTCCCACAAACTATAGGCCAGTCCTGATCCGATTAAAGCAAGCCGCCCTGCTTGAGCAAATCGATCATATCCGCCTTGGGGCGCGGGCCGATATGGCTGATCACCTCTCGGGCGCAGACATTGCCCATCTTGGCGCAGGTCTCATAGTCGCGCCCGGTGGCCATGCCAAACAGGAACCCGGCTGCGAATTGGTCGCCTGCGCCGGTGGCGTCGACGGGAACGATTTTTTCCACCGGAATGTCAAAGCGCTGACCTTCATTCAGCACAGTTACCCCGTCGCCTGACCGGGTGCAGACCACCAGAGGGCAGATATCGGCGGTTTTCGCCAGTGCATCCTCAAGATCGTCGGTTTCGAACAGGGATTTGATCTCGGCCTCGTTGCCGATCACAAAATCCAGTTCATTTTCGATCAGCAGCAGGAAATCGACCCGGTGCCGTTCAACGCAGAACGGGTCAGAAATGGCGATCCCGGCCTTGCCGCCGCCCTTGTGGCAATCCCGTGCGGCCTGAAGGAACGCAGCTTTGCCTTTTTCCTTGTCGAACAAATAGCCTTCAAGGAACATGATCTGGCTGTTACCCGCGACCCCGGCTGACACATCCGCCGAGGAAAGCTCCGAGGAAATCCCCAGATAGGTGTTCATCGACCGTTCACCGTCGGGTGAGACAAAAATCATCGAGCGCGAGGTCGGAAGCTCTCCACCCGGTACGGGCGGGTTCACGAAATCCACACCGTCCTCGTGCATCGCCTCTGCGTAGAATCGTCCCAACGCATCATCATGTACGCGTCCGATAAAGGCTGCGCTCAGTCCCAGTGCGCCGGCACCGGCAATCGTGTTCGCAACGGATCCGCCCGGCGTTTGCACGCGGCCTTCCATAGCGGCGTAAAGAAGTTCACCCCGCTCCTGTTCTATCAGCTGCATGATGCCCTTCTCGATGCCCATCAGTTCCAGAAAACTGTCATCGGCCTGAGAGATCACGTCCACAACGGCGTTTCCAATACCGGTGAGCTGGTAGGTTTTCATAGGTTCTTGTCCTCGAATTGGCAGAGATCGCGGATGATACAGGTTCCGCACATAGGTTTGCGTGCTTTGCAGTGATACCGGCCATGCAAGATAAGCCAGTGATGTGCGTGCAGTTGGAAGTCGGTCGGGATGTTATCTTCGATTGCGCGTTCAACCGCATCCACATGTTTTCCCGGGCAGATGCCTGTTCGGTTTCCGACACGAAAAATATGCGTATCCACGGCCTGCGCCGGATAGCGCCACCACATGTTCAACACCACATTGGCGGTCTTACGCCCGACGCCCGGCAGCGATTGCAACGCGGCGCGGGAATTGGGAACTTCGCCGTCATACTCTTCGACCAGAATACGGCTGAGCTTGATAACGTTCTTTGCCTTTTGGCGGAATAGACCGATGGTTTTGATATGCTCGATCAGGCCATCTTCGCCCAGATCCAGCATCTTTTGCGGGGTGTCAGCGGTTTTGAAAAGGGCGCGCGTAGCCTTGTTGACGCCGACATCGGTGGCCTGTGCAGACAGCGCCACCGCTACGACCAGAGTATAGACATTCACATGCTCTAGCTCACCCTCAGGTTCCGGGTCAGCCTGCTGAAAGCGGGTAAAAATCTCTCGGATAGTGTGGTAATCAAGTTGCTTGGCCATGCGGCGACGTATGCACGTATTGCGGCGCAGGGCAAGCCGATGGCTCGGGTAACCACACAAGCAAGAATCTGCTTAGCGGATAGCTGTGGGTTTTGGATTACGTAGGGTAAGCCTGATTCGTGTTATTCTCGCGATGCGCAGCCTATTTTTATTTCAGCGCATTTTTCCCGCATTGGCGGATATTTTATTTAATTATTGAAAGGTTGATCCATGGCGAACCCAGATCTTGCCGCAAAACTGCAGTCCCGTTATCGGTCTGTTGAGCTGGCCCATCAAGGCGACGAAGACCTCGGCCCCCTGAAATTATTGCCCGGAGTTTGGAAGAACGGCGACAGCACGCGCGGACGTGGCTGGAACATGATCGCGCTTCCGTTTGCGACCGAGCCTGGCAGCCGTCTCAACTACCGTCTGCTGGTTAATCAATTCGAGGAAACGCTTCAATTCACGACCGTTGACAAAGCGGTTCCAAACCGCGGGATTGAGCGTCCGAACCCGGCCTCAGGAGACCCGACCATTAACACCGATCAGTTTGTGGTTACGCTGGATTATCAGCAGTCCATCGCGCAGCTCTCGGCTGAAGATCGCCCCGACAGCGGACTGGCTGGACCTGCCGATCTGGCCATCCATCACGAGCCCGGTCTTTTCCTGCATATGACCAATCTGACCACAAACAATCTGAACGTTGCACGTTTGGGAACGGTGCCACATGGCGACTCGTTGTTAGGTCTTGGAGAAGCGAGCGAGATCGATGGACCGCCGACGATTCCGGTGGTGGACGGGCTGCCCGAAGGGGCCACAAAGGACCTGAACAGCGGATATCTTTCGCCCTACAAACATTATCACGATAATCCGTTCAACGGCGTTGTGACCGCCCCGGGGTTCCCAGGCTTCGACCCTGTGCATCCGCATCTGTTGTTGGCAGCTGGAATACCGAACAATGTGAAAAAAACCACGATATTGCCGTTCAACACCGCGCTTGAGGATGCCGGGATCGTCAACATTCCGTTTGTTGTCAAACAAGCCAACGCGGCGGTGATGGATTCGATCTTTTGGATCATGGAACTGGACGAGCCGGGAATTGGCGGTGAACCCAAGCTGCTGATGATGTATCTGCAGAATGTTGGTCTGGATTTCTTCCCACGCTTTGACGGGAAGCCCGGTCTGATCCGCTGGCCGCATGTCAGCATCAACGTCATGGAAAAGGTTGCACCCCCGGAAGAGGCGGCACCTTATACCGTTATCCCGCAGGTCTGAGGGCGCAGATAGCGCAAGAATCGGGTCGCACTCTGGTCGGTAACAGGCCATCTTCTGTCTATGGAAGGAGTGCGACCATGAATGTCCAGACCCCAGAAAACGGCTATCATTATAATGTCATGCGCCGGGCGATTGACCTGATTGATCAGGGCGGAGAGGCCCTGAGTCTTGATGAACTGGCACAGCAGATGGATATGAGTCCCGCGCATTTCCAGCGCCTGTTCTCACGTTGGACCGGGGTATCGCCCAAGCGGTATCAGCAATATCTGACGCTGGGCCATGCCAAGGCGTTGCTGCACGAGCGGTTCACGACACTGGAAACCGCCCTGAATGTGGGCCTGTCCGGCAGCGGTCGCCTGCATGATCTGTTCCTGAAATGGGAATCCATGAGCCCCGGCGAATACGCCCGTAGGGGTGCCGGTTTGACCATCTATTGGGGATGGTTTGAATGTCCTTTTGGTCCTGCTTTGGTGATGGGCACCGACAAGGGCATCTGCGGAATGGCCTTTGGGGCCGAAACCGGCGAAGAAAATGCCATGGCGGATATGTTGTCGCGTTGGCCCAATGCAAATTTCGTCGAGGACCCGATGCGCCTGCGGCCCTGGGCGCTCAGTGCATTTGGCGCGGTGAGCGACCGATTGGAACCAACGCCTCTGTATTTGATTGGCTCGCCCCTACAGATCAAAGTGTGGGAAGCGCTGATGCATATCCCTTCGGGGCAGGTCACAACCTATTCCGAGATCGCGCAACGGGTGGGATCACCGCAAGCTGTGCGCGCCGTCGGGACGGCCGTGGGTCGAAACCCGGTCAGTTGGCTGATCCCTTGCCACCGCGCGCTGCGAAAATCCGGAGGGCTGGGTGGGTATCATTGGGGCCTGCCGGTGAAACGCGCCATGCTGGCCTATGAGGCGGCACAAGCAGACGCTTGATTTCTGATCAGAAAAAGCCATAGGGATCATCGAACAAAGTGATAGACCTGTCCCAAGGTTGCAGGACACCAATGCGATGATCCAGAAATTTGCCCTGTGGTCGATCCCGATTTCCATCGCGGTTCTGGCCTTGAAACTGTTGGCCTGGTGGTTGACGGGATCGGTCGCCTTGTTGTCCGATGCGATGGAATCCGTGGTCAATGTGGTCGCGGCCTTGCTGGCGTTCTTTGCGGTTTCGATCGGCGGCAAACCTCCTGACGATAATCACCCCTTTGGGCACAAGAAAGCCGAATACCTGTCTGCTGTTGTCGAAGGTGTGCTGATCGTGCTGGCGGCGCTTCTAATCCTGCGAGAGGCCGTTGCCGCGCTGTCATCGTCGCATCTGGACCAGGCCCCGCTGACCGGGGTGGCAATCAATGTGCTGGCAACCGCTCTGAACGGTGCCTGGGCCTATATGTTGCTGCGGGTCGGGCGGCAGTACGCCTCTCCGGCGCTTGAGGCCAGCGCAAAGCATATCTTTACCGATGTGTTCACCTCGGTGGGCGTTGTCATCGGATTGGTTTTGGCCCTTGCCACCGGCTGGCTGATCCTGGACCCGATCCTGGCCATTCTGGTCGCCCTGAACATTCTGTGGGAGGGATGGAAGGTCATTCGCAAGTCGATTGACGGTCTAATGGACGTGTCCCTTACTGATCCCGAACTGGATGAAGTGCGGAGCATCATCGATGCAAATCTGGGCCGGGCGCTGGAATATCACGACCTGCGGGGCCGTCGATCCGCCAGCATGATCTTTGTCGAGTTCCATCTGGTCGTTGACGGTGGCATGAGCGTTGCGACGGCCCATGATATCTGTGACGATATCGAAGACGCTTTGACCGATCAGTACCCCGGATCGGTTTTTGTGATTCATCTCGAGCCGGATTCAGAGTCTAAAGGGCCCGGCGCAGATAGCGCACGGGCCCCGAAAACAGGTTAGACGGCAGGTGGGTTACTCGGCAGCCCAGCCGCCGACGGCCTTAACCTCAAGGAAATCCTCCAGCCCCCAGACGCCGCCTTCGCGCCCGTTGCCGGATTGTTTCATGCCGCCGAACGGGGAACCCGCGCTGCGGGATTTGCCATTCATCTCGACCATACCCGACCGCAGAGCGCGGGCCATGCGGTTGGCACGGACGTTATCCTGTGTCTGGACATAGTTGGTCAGCCCATAAGGTGTGTCATTGGCGATTTCGATGGCCTCTTCCTCAGTATCGAAGGGGATCATGGTCAGAACCGGTCCAAAGATCTCTTCGCGGGCGACGGTCATCTGGTTGTTGACGTCGGCAAAGACCGTGGGCCGCACGTAATAGCCCTTGTTCAGCCCTTCGGGCCTGCCAGTGCCACCAGCGACAAGGCGCGCGCCTTCGTCGATACCCTTTTGGATCAGGTCCTGAATCTTGCCCCATTGCAGCTCGTTCACAACCGGGCCGATATGGCGACCTTCTTCCATCGCCGGGCCAACGGTGACACCTTTGGCAACCTCAGCTGCGGTTTCCACCGCCGCGTCATAGATGGGACGCTGGACCAGCATCCGGCTAGGGGCGTTACAGCTTTGACCGGTGTTGTTCATCATGTGCAGCACGCCACGTTTGACGGCCTTTTCATCCGCATCGGCAAAGACCACATTTGCACCCTTGCCGCCCAGTTCCAAATGCACCTTCTTCAGTGTATCGGCTGCGGCTTTGGAAATCGCCGTGCCCGCGCGGGTGGATCCAGTAAAGCTGACCATATCCACATCGGGGTGCGTGGACAGCTGAGATCCGACGCCAACCCCGTCACCGTTGACAAGGTTGAAGACACCGGGCGGGAATCCGGCCTCATCCATCAGCTCAGCAAAGATCATCGCGTTCAGCGGGCTTTGCTCCGAGGGTTTCAGAACCATTGTGCAGCCCGCAATCGCAGCCGCACCGACCTTCAGCGTGACCTGGTTCATTGGCCAATTCCACGGTGTGATCAGGGCGGCGACACCGACGGCCTCATAGATGATCTGGTCGTTGGGAGCGTGATCGCCCAGCGGCCGCTCGAAAGGAAACGCTTTGGCGGCGCGGATGAAATTTGCCAGGTGCCAACTGCCTGCTCCGACTTGCTGGCTACGCGCCATGTCGATCGGGGCGCCCATCTCTAACGACATTGCCTGGGCAAGATCCTCGGACCGTTCGGCATAAAGCGCGATCAGCTTTTCGACCATCGCGATGCGGGTTTCCGCCGGGGTTTCCATCCAGCCGGGCAACGCCGCCTTGGCCGCTGCAACAGCCGCGTCCGTATCGGCCTGATCGCCCAGCGAAATCACGGCACATGGTTCTTCGGTCGAGGGGTTGATGACCTGAAAATCATGCGTAACCGATGGGGCAACCCACTGACCGTTGATGTAAAAATTGCGTTTCTCGATCATGGTGCATCCTCCTGACCATGCGACGGGGATTCTTGGTTCGGCGCCACTGTGTCAGGCCTTCAGGAAACCGGCAAGCGCGATTTGATCAAATGGAATTTTGAGGTCTGGCCTAGGGCTAAAGTGACTTGCTGACTGTTTAACATCGGCGCAAAGTGATTAGGTTCTGGACAACCGACTCGGTTTTGTAATTAGCAAAGGAGATGCTTCATGGGTTTGCGCATCAACGACACAGTCCCCAATTTCACTGCAGAAACGGATCAGGGCACCATTCAGTTCCACGACTGGATTGGGGATAGCTGGGCCATTCTGTTCTCGCACCCAAAGGATTTCACTCCTGTCTGCACCACCGAGTTTTCGGCCGTCGCGCAGCTAAGCGATGAGTGGGCCGCGCGCAACACCAAGGTCCTGGGCGTTTCGGTTGACGGCGTCGAAGACCACAAGAAGTGGAAAAAGGATATCGAGGCCTATGGCAACGCGCGTCCCGGTTTTCCAATCATTGCCGATGATGGTCTGGCCGTTTCAAAGGCCTTCGACATGCTGCCCGCCGAGGCCTATTTGCCGGACGGGCGTACCCCGGCCGACAGCGCGACCGTGCGGTCGGTTTTTATCATCGGGCCGGACAAGCAACTGAAGCTTTCGATGACCTATCCTATGACTGTGGGACGTAACTTTGCCGAGATTTTGCGTGCACTGGACGGGTTGCAGATGTCGTCGAAAGGCGTGGCTACCCCGGCGAACTGGGTGCCTGGCGAAGACGTAATCATTCCGCCTGCTGTCTCAAACGACGACGCCAAAGCAAAGTTTGGCGAGTTCGAGACCATCTTCCCCTATCTGCGCAAGACCAAGGCGCCGTCGTAAGACGACCAAGGTCAGGGGGGCTGTCTGCCCCCCATCGCGCCTCGCGGCGCGATTCCCCCCGGAAGGTATTTTCAGCCAGATGAAGCAGGCGGGCGCTGCGGGTGCAGGTGCAGCTTGGCGCGGTAGGCTGCGCGCTTGAACTCTCGGGTTAATTTGTCTGACAGGGGCGGTTTTGTCTGAATGGTCGAGCCGCCGATTTCCTGGGCCACTTCCTGATTTCCGCTGCCTTGCAAGGCGTGAACCGGCTGGTCTGTCAGCCAGTGCATCTGCAAGAAGGTATCGACAGGGCGGTCGATTTGGTCGGTGGTCGCCAAAAGGCGTTCGGCGGCGTTTTTCCCCACCATCTGACATACGCATTGCAGGCCGATCACCTTGGGTAGGATCAGCCGCAGGCCGTCTTGTTCTGCTAGGACCTGTGCCGGTACTTCGCGCTGTTTTACGGGGATGCGGATATAGTGATCGGGGGTGGCGATTGAGGCCAGCAACCCAAGCGCCTGTTCCATTCGCGCCCGATCTATGCGCAGGTCATCCTCGGAGATGATGGCCAGGTCGATATCGTCCTCGACCAGCTTGCGCCAGATGCGTCGATGGCTTTCGAACACGCCGATTTCTGCGGGTCGCAAGGGGAATGGGTAATGCGGGCGGTGCAGATTTCCGGAATGCAGTTCGACACCGGAAATCTGGTCAGGGTCGCGGCCATTTACGGCCTCAAACAGTTCAGCATTGGGCAGGGCCGCGCAGAGCTGATCAGCATTGGGACGGCGCGCGGTGCTCGAGGACATATGGATGACAAAGGATCGCATACCCCGTGCATAGAACACCGCGTCAGGCGGGGAAAGAGCAACCGTGGATCAAGCCTGGCCCTGGTCGGCGGGTTCTGACGACGAGGACGTGTTGACCAGGGGTTCGGACAAAAGCTCTTCGACAAAAAAGCTGAGCAGTTGGAGCCGCCCTGAGACACCCGCCTTGCGGTAAATCGCAGCGCTTTGTGCCTTGATAGTCCCTTCTTTCGTCTGTCTCAGCTCGGCGATTTCTGCGATCGACAAACCCTTGATGGACAATATTGCGACATCGCGTTCCGCATTGCTGAGCTGCCACTGCGTGAATTGATTTTCGATGACCTGCGAAAACGCGCCCTGCGCCACGCCCAGTTGACGCTGCATGTCCTGCACGCGCAAGCTCTGAGCCCGGATCAGGGTGATTGTCGCCACCAAACCAATCGAGCGCTGCATCGGTTAGGAAAAAGGTGGCGCAGACAGCCTGCACCACCAGAAGGAGCCAGAGTAAAGACGTCTGTGAAATCTTCATAGCGCTCCTTTAAGATTGTCTGGTCAGTCGTCGTCCTCTTCAAGCTCGATCGCGGTGACAACGCCATCGGTCTTGTTCAGGACCAGTTCAGTTTCCACGCCATCCTTGACGAGTTCAACCTCGATCTCGCCATCTTCGAATTCGATCTCTTCGATCTGGTATCCCTGCGCCTCGAGAGTGGTGCGGATATCGGTCTCGGTGGTGCCCAGCTTGTCCCCGACTGTCACGTTGGCAAAAGCCAGCACCGGGGCGGTCGCGATCAGTCCGGTCAGAGTCAGCATTTTGAAAGTCTCCATTTCGCATCTCCTAGATTTGTTGCGTCGATGTAGGAGACGTGGGTTCACCTGGCCGGTGGTGCGATTGGATTTCGGTTGAATTGGGCGGAATTGGTCCAAGGTTTATGCTGACAGAACAAAAAAAGACCCCGGACAAAGCCGGGGTCTTTCGAGAAATCAGAGGGGCGAGCAGATTATTCTGCGCCTTCCTCTTTCTTTTCTTTCTTCTCAGGTGCGATCTCTTCGCCGGTTTCCTGATCGACGATTTTCATCGACAGGCGCACCTTGCCGCGGTCGTCAAAGCCCAGCAGCTTGACCTTCACTTCCTGGCCTTCCTTCAGAACATCCGACGGATGGTTCAGGCGACGGTTTTCGATCTGGGACACATGGACCAGACCGTCGCGCTTGCCAAAGAAGTTCACGAAAGCACCAAAGTCGACGATCTTGACCACTTTACCGGTGTAGATCTGGCCTTCTTCGGGTTCGGCAACGATCGAATGGATCATCTCATAGGCCTTCTTGATCGATTCCCCATCGGGCGAGGCGATCTTGATCACGCCATCGTCGTTGATGTCGACCTTGGCACCCGAGACTTCGACGATTTCGCGGATGACTTTGCCGCCGGAACCGATCACTTCACGGATCTTGTCGGTGGGGATGTTCATGGTCTCGATGCGCGGTGCGTGGACCGAGAAATCATTGGTCTCGGACAGGGCTTTGCCCATCTCGCCCAGGATGTGCATCCGGCCGTCCTTGGCTTGCGCCAGGGCTTTCTCCATGATCTCGGGCGTGATACCCGCAACCTTGATGTCCATCTGCAGAGAGGTGATGCCGTTTTCGGTACCCGCAACCTTGAAGTCCATGTCGCCCAGGTGGTCTTCGTCACCCAGAATGTCCGACAGGATCGCGTAATCGCCGTCATCTTCCAGGATCAGACCCATGGCAACACCGGCAACCGGTGCTTTCAGCGGAACGCCCGCATCCATCATCGACAGCGAACCGCCGCAAACAGAAGCCATCGAGCTTGATCCGTTGGATTCGGTGATCTCGGACACGATGCGGATCGTGTAGGGGAAGTCGGTTGCCGCAGGCAGAACCGCCTGCAACGCGCGCCATGCCAGTTTGCCGTGACCAATCTCACGACGTCCCGGAGGGCCCACGCGACCCGCTTCACCAACCGAATAAGGAGGGAAGTTGTAATGCAGCAGGAAGTTCGATTTGAAGTTGCCGTGCAGGGCGTCGATGAACTGCTCATCATCACCGGTGCCCAGCGTGGTTACAGCCAGCGCCTGTGTTTCACCACGGGTGAACAGGGCCGAGCCGTGTGTCCGCGGCAGCATCGAGGTTTCTGCAACGATCGAACGGATATCGGTGGTCGAACGACCGTCGATCCGCTTGCCGCCTTTGACGACGTCGCCGCGCAGGATGCCTGCTTCCAGCTTTTTCATCGCCGAGCCAAGGTTCGCGTCTTCCAGCTGTTCCTCAGTCAGGGCTTCCTTGATCGCATCGCGGGCAGCGGAAACAGCGGCAGTGCGCTCTTGCTTGTCGGTGATTGCGAAGGCGGCGCGCATCTGCTCTTCACCTGCGGCCTTAACGGCAGCAGACAGCTCAGAATAATCGGGCGCTTGGAAATCAAACGGCTCTTTTGCCGCGTCTTCGGCCAGTGAAATGATCAGGTCGATCACCGGCTGAATCTGCTCATGTGCGAATTTGACCGCACCCAACATCTCGGCCTCGGACAGCTCGTAGGCTTCCGATTCAACCATCATCACGGCGTCTTTGGTGCCGGCAACAACCAGATCCAGACGCTGTTCAGGGTTCAGACGCAGGTCCTGCATGTCGTCCACAGTCGGGTTCAGAATGTATTCGCCATCCTCGAAACCAACGCGGCAACCAGCAATCGGGCCTCTGAACGGTGCGCCGGAAATGGTCAGCGCGGCAGAGGCTGCGATCATCGCCACCATGTCAGGGTCGTTGACCAGATCGTGGCTCAGCACGGTGCACATCACCAGAACTTCGTTTTTGAAGCCGTCAACAAACAGCGGGCGGATCGGCCGGTCGATCAGACGCGCGGTCAGCGTCTCTTTTTCAGTCGGGCGCGCCTCGCGCTTGAAAAAGCCACCCGGAACTTTACCGGCGGCATAATATTTCTCTTGGTAGTGGACGGTCAGCGGGAAAAAGTCCTGACCGGGTTTTTGCTTCCGCGCAAAGGTCACGTTTGCCATCACGCTGGTCTCGCCCAGCGTGGCAATCACACTGCCGTCCGCCTGACGGGCAACCTTGCCGGTTTCCAGTGTCAGCGTCTCTTCGCCCCACTGAATTGATTTCTTTGTTACATCAAACATTTGCGTATCCTAGAAGGGAGCACTCCCGCCCCTGCGGGTCTCCCGTTTGCGTGGCGGCCCCATTGCCGCCGACCCCACTTTATCTTCCATTCGAGTGCCGGGGTCAGAGCACAACGTCTCAGATGGACCGCCCATACAGCAGTTTGGGGGCTTTGGAAAGGCAGGAGTTCCGAGGAAGGGTAAGGGTATAAAGGGCGCATGCCCGATCCATCGAGGATCGGGCAGACGCGGCGATCCTACAGGATCGCGTGGGCCAGGATCATGACGATACCACAGCCCAGCGCATAGCCGGTGTCGACCGCAATGGCGAAGCCGCTTTTTTGCGCCCATGTCCCGACCGAGGCTGTCTGCGCCGCCACCGCAAGGATTGCAAGCAGGGCGACGCCCAGGCTATTGGTAGTCTCGGTCACCGCGATTACCGCAGCCAGCAGGATCAGGAACACGATCTGTGTGGCCATCGCGCCCAGTGGCGGGGTTTCGGGCGGCGTCGGGTCGATGCGGGTGCCTTCTGCCCAGCGTTTCTGAAAGCCCATAGGGCCGTAGACCAGCCAGCCCAACAAAAAGGCAGCGACCACCCCTGCACCGAGAGCCAGCCAGTTGATCATAGTGCCGTCTCCAGCGCCGCAAGGATAGCGGTCCAGCCGCCCTCGTGATTGTCCCGGCTTTCCTGCGAGGGAAAGCGGATGTGGTGCAGCCGCAGCTCGGTGCCCTTTTCGGTGGGTGTGAAATCCAGTGTGACCGTGGAATCGTCTTGGCTGTAGGGCGAATTCCAGGTGAATTGCAGACGGTTGGGGCGGTCGATGACCTTGTATTCGCCCTCATGCGGCAGATCGCCAGCCTCGGGCGCGCGCATGATGATTTTGAACCTGCCGCCGACCTTGGCGTCGGAATGCGCTTCGGGCACGGTCATGCCCGGTGCCGGCAGCATGAATTTTGCCAGCATCTCGGGGTTGAGCCAGGCATCAAACACCTTTTCGGGTGGATGTGGAATGGCGCGCGTTATTTCAAGTGACAGGTCCGTCATCTTCTGGGTCCTCCAAAGCAGTTTCCAAGGCGTCCAGCCGAAGCGCCCAAATCGAACGCAACCCGGCAAACCAAGAATCAACGGCTGATAAAGGAGCCATCTGAACCTCGATCAGATGTTCGCGCCATTCGGTCCGGCGCTGCACCAGCTCGGCGTTTTCCAGCACCTTGATGTGCTTGGAGACCGAGTTGAGGCTCATATCGAATTGCCGCGCAATGTCCGTCACCCGCAATGGTCCCTGCTGCGCAAGCATCGTTAGAATAGCGCGGCGGGTCGGGTCGGACGCGGCCTTCAATATTGCATTGAGGTCATATCGACTCTCTCGTTCAACCATTTGGATGAATTACAACCTTATTCTGCTTCAGTCAACCATTTGGGTGAATAACATGTTGAAACCCTGATTGACCAGTCGCCAAATGCACCCTGTTGGATAAGGGTTTGGCCCTGATCGGTGCAGATGTGTCCGAATACAGTCTGAGTCAGGTAAAATTTGGGGAGGACATGTGTGGCAAACGATTTTGGTGGAGCTACTGACTACAGGTGAGATCGGACCGTATTGGCCCCGTCTCCAGCTTAAAGAAGATGATCCATTCTATTATGATCGTGCAGAAAGCGGATTTCATATATCCGGGATCAAAGCGGGTCTGGGCCTATTGCAACGAATCTTCTTTGCTACGCGGTTGGGGAGACCCCAATTCTTCTTCTTTCAATATGCCGCGGAGGATTGCGGCAGTTTCCACCTCGGACATTTTTTTTACGATGCCATCTGTGCCAGAGACTGTTGTTGACTTTTTTTCTGATTTAGGAGCCTGGGAAAGGTTAGCTGCAAAAACGCGGTTCAAAACTGATTTTAGAGGCATTGTTAAACTCCAGTAAAATAGTCGTCGGACACTGTCGCTGCGGGCCAGTCCGAACCACGAGGGTGGGAGGGCTCAAAGACCGTTTGCCGTGAGTGTGTACCCGCAGCGACAGGCGGCATTTAGGAACCGACCGATCCTGTGCAAAGGGGGAAGATATTGGCCTTTCGCGTCATTTTTTGACTCTCTGATAAAAAAACACGACGTTGCTTACGTTTACGTCAACTTTCTAAACCAGCGCTCAGAATCTGCGACGCAACGTCACAATTTGACACCTGTTCATCACGGGCAAATTCAACGGTCCTGAAGGCAAAAAAGCGGCCGTCTTTAGGGGCGATTCTATCGTGCAAGCAGGCGGAACCGTGGCTCCCAATAAAAACGGGCGCGCCCATTGTGGGCGCGCCTTGAAAAGGGAGGACTATGAAAAACCTAACGCTCGAAAAAAAATAAGCGCCTACTCACTACAGTTCCTAGACTGCAGCGATTTGAGCAGCTTGTCGGTGAAGTGGATCACACGGCGCGAAAAAAGTTTCCATCGTCCTAGATGTTGTCGTGATCGGTCATCGAGAAGGCAGCGAAAGGCTTTGCTTCAAGGTCGGAGAGAACCCCAAAACCAAATACGCCCGCCGAATGGCGAGCGTATCATGATCTATAGGCTTTTCAGCGTCTGTATCAAAAACAGCAGCGCGCGCTTAGCGGCGGATGCCCAGCTTTTTGATCAGGTCCTGGTACCGTGCTTCTTCTTTGCCTTTCAGATAGTCCAGCAGCTTACGGCGCTGGGCAACCATCTTCAGAAGACCACGGCGACCGTGGTTGTCTTTCTTGTGGGTCTTGAAGTGCTCGGTCAGGGTGGTGATACGCGAGGTCAGGATGGCAACCTGGACTTCTGGCGAACCGGTATCGCCGTCCTTGGTTGCGAATTCTTTCATGACGCGATCTTTTTCAGCGGCAGTAATCGACATCGGGGTCTCCTTTGAAAAGGTTAGGGTTGATGGCACAGGCCGGGATGTCGTCCAGCGCAGGCCCATGGAGAAAACCGCATCGATTCCGACACGGATGCGCGCGTATAGGCGCATTTGCGGTCAATGGCAAAGGGATTCTGGAAATTCAGCCCAGCGCGCAGAGCTGCGCCAGATCGCCTGAGGATATCAGTTGAATGTCATCGGCGCTGACTCCGTCTGCCCCGATCAGCTGCACCACGTTCTGCCCGTCGACAATTACATGGGTCAGGTTCTCGTCTTCGGTGTCTGTCTTGATCTGAATGTCCGGGTTTTCCTGACCTTCCCATGAGATCAGCAGCTTGTCTTGACCGGGCTGAAAATCCATGACGGTGACGGCGTCATCATCCGATTCGGGCGAAACCACGATGTCATCGTCACCTTCGCCCCCGGTTACGATATCACCGCCTTCGGCAAGGATCGTATCATCCCCGGCGCCACCGTTCAGGAAATCCAGCGCGTTGGTGTCCTCTCCATCCTGACCGTCCAGAATATCGTCGCCATCACCGCCGAACAGCACGTCCTCGCCTTCGCCACCGCTCAACCGGTCATCACCAAACCCGCCATGCAGTGCGTCATCGCCCTCACCGCCGATCAGAATGTCGTCATCCTGCCCGCCATACAGCTCATCCTCGCCCATCCCGCCGTCCAGGTGATCTGCGCCGAAATGCCCGTAAAGTGCATCATCCCCCTCATCGCCCGAGATTTGATCGTCGCCCGCCTCTCCGTGAAGGACATCCTGGCCAGCGCCGCCAAAGATCGTATCAGCGCCTCCTCCCCCATGCAGGGTGTCATCGCCTTCGCCACCATAAATCGTGTCATCCCCCGCATATCCATTGATCTGATCGTCGCCGTCCTGGCCGGTCAGGATGTCCAGATCCTCGGTACCAGCGATGATCATGTCGCCCTCGATTTCGGATATGATCGTCCCGGTCGAAATCTCGGGCGCTTCGGGTTCCTCGACATTCTCACCGACGTCAAGGAATTCGCCGGTTTCGACCGCAGGAGGCTGGTCGTCGACGACATCGTCCTCACCGGGATCTTCATCTATGTCAAAGACATCGCCGATGGCATAGGCCACCCCGCCGACAGCCGCCAGACTAAGCAATCCGATCAGAAACATGACAACCTCCTTGAACGCATTGCTTCGAGGGTGAAATGTCCCATGCGATCAGGGCTTTGGTCAAAGCCTAGCTGAGCTTGTGGTTAACCCTTTGTCACCAGGGTTCGGGGTTTTGCGTGTAAGCGATATAGAGCGGATGCTTGGGGTGGCCGTCCTTGGTAAGCCCAAGGTGGTACATCGGCTGACCGGTGCCGCGCAGCAGGGTTTCGACGGTGGTGCCTCGATCCAAATGCGCGCCATGGGTGCCCCAGGCAGCGATGACCTGATCGGCCCAGTCCACGCCATTCAGAATGGCCATGTCATTCTCTGGCCCCACCGGATCGGCAGCGGCCCGCATTTTGCGTGGATCAGTATCGCGCCATGCAAAGATATTGGTGACCTGAAATGCGCCGAACCCCAGCGCGCGCGCCCGGCGTTCGCAGCGTTCAACCGTGGGATCGTTCTGCACCTCGGTCGCGGTGGACGGGTTCAGCATCACAAACAGCGCCTTGCGCCCGGTCGGATCCCAGATGCGCGTCAGGCTATAGCGGTATCTCTCGCAATCTGAATAAACAGCGGTCGAGGGCGCGTCGCCCTTGGTATGTGTGCGCGTGATCATGGGTTTCGACTAGCACGCAGATTACGTGACGAACACCCGGCTGGGATGCAATTCGCCGGATTTATAGATGCCGACCGCCACCGCCTGACCATCCAGCGAGGCCCAGGCCTCATCCCCGTATTCCACATCGGACGCCAGAACCATACCAGGGTTGCCGTTACGCAGACGGGTCGCACCTTCGGGGGTGCATTTCAGTTCGGGCAGGTCCGATAGGCCAGTTTCCAGCGGGTGCAGGAAATCATCCAGCGCGGTGGTTTTGGCCATCTCGTCGATCTGTTCAATGCTCAGCCCGTCTTTGGTCTCGAATGGGCCGGACCAGATACGGCGCAGCTCGCGGACATGGCCGTAGCACCCCAGCGCGGCCCCCAGATCGCGGGCGATCGATCGGACATAACCACCCTTGCCGCAAGTCATTTCCAGCATGACGTGGTCGTCGTCGGGGCGGTCGACTAGAACCAGCTCTTCGACCCACAGAGGGCGCGCAGCCAGTTCCACATCCTCGCCATCGCGGGCCAGCTTATAGGCACGCTGCCCGTCGATCTTCACCGCCGAGAATTTCGGCGGGACTTGCATGATTTCACCGATAAAGGGGGCGAGGGCGTCTTTGATATCCTCATCCGAAGGGCGCGCATCGCTGCTTGCGATTACCTCGCCCTCGGCGTCATCGGTATTGGTGGCCTGACCCAGTCGCACGGTGAAGGTATAGGCCTTGAGTGCGTCGGTGATATAGGGAACGGTCTTGGTTGCCTCACCCAAAGCCACGGCCAGAACTCCGGTAGCCTCGGGGTCCAGCGTGCCCGCATGGCCCGCTTTTTTAGCGTCCATCGCCCAACGCACCTTGTTGACCACGGCGGTCGAGGTCATGCCTGCGGGCTTGTCCACCACCAGCCAACCGGAAATGTCGCGACCCTTGCGTTTGCGTCCCATTGTGCACCTTGTTCTATGCCGAGGCGCGCGAGTTAGCGGATCGGTCTGGCCCTGTCAATTTCAGGGCGTGTCTTCAACCACACCGACAATCGGCCCCAGCGAGAACCCGACATCGGATCGGCTGTTCGCTCGGTCATACATGCGAGAGATATTGCCGTCGAAGAACAGCGCATTCGGCGTTTCCAGCACATCGCGGAACAGGCTGCCGAATTGGTGGAAGGTTACGTAATCTTCGGAAATGGCAAACACCGCGCGGGTGCCATCATCGCTGGTGCCCACGCCATTGCGGACGTAAACCGACGTCGAATCAGGCAGGAACCTTGGGTGCAGCTCTCCGTCGATGACAAGCATCGGGCCGGATTGGCTGGCAAAGCGGCAATCCGGGGCTTGATCTATAAAGTCCAGCGTCTCGAACACGTCGGCGCGGCCCTCGCGGATGCAGAACACCCCGTTGGGCAGAAGGCCGAAGTTTCCGGGACCGGGGTTCGGGATCACACGCATCTGCTCCTGCCCGTCTTCGACATAATGGCCAACGGGAGAGCGGTCGTCGTGATACATGCCTGCGTTCATCGCAAAGGCCAGACGCTTGCCAACGGGCTCCAGCGCCTCATTCACCGCCGAGAAATGCCCTAGCAGGTCGCCATTCTCGTCATTGAGGAACAAGCGCATGTCCTCATTCGCGGCATCCACCTCGCAGACAGTGTAGCGTTTGTCACTATGCGTGACCTTTTCGCATGTCACTGCCCCGGCTTGCGCCGCCCACAGGAAAGCGCCCAAAGTGACAAATGTCCGGATCACTCGTCTAGATCGCGGCGCACCGCGTCCTGATCGAACATGCGGCGGGTGTCATCCAAACGGTCGAATGTGTCATCCAGCCGGAACCGCAGATCGGGGGAGAATTTCAGCCCGACCTTTTTACCAACCATGCGCCGCAGCTCGTGTTTGTTGCGGGCCAGCAGTTCGATTACATCCTCCTGCCCTTTGCCGCCCAGGGGCAGCACAAAGGCGGTGGCGATCTTCAGATCGGGCGAGGTGCGCACCTCACCCACAGTGATTGACATGCGATTCAGGTCGGGATCGTGGACATCTCCGCGCGCCAGAACCTCGGACAGGGTGCGGCGGATCAGTTCGCCGACACGCAGCTGTCGTTGGGACGGGCCGGGGCCATCGTGGAATTTGTTCTTAGCCATATCCCCGATCTAAGCGCAAAGCGGGGCTTTGCCAAGCGGGTGCGAACCGGGTAGGAGGCATTGAGCCAATCAATGCAAAAGGACCAGCGCAATGACCCATATTCCGGGGATCGTCATCACAGGGGCTTCGGGCCGTATGGGTCAGATGTTGATCAGGACCGTGACCGACAGTGATCAGGCCCGTCTGGTCGGCGTGGTCGAGCGCACGGGTCATGATTGGGTTGGGCAGGATGTGGGCGTGGCCATGGGCGGTGCAGCGCTGGGCGTCACGGTGACCGACGATCCGCTGGAGGCCTTTGCCCAGGCGCAGGCCGTGATTGATTTCACCGCACCCGAGGCGACGCTGGAATTCGCCGCGTTGGCGGCGCAGGCGCGCTGTGTGCATGTGATCGGCACTACCGGGATGAGTGACGAGCAGATTGCCGCTCTGGAGCCGGCCTCACGTCATGCGGTGATCGTGCGGGCGGGAAATATGAGCCTGGGTGTGAACCTGCTGGTACAGCTGACCAAAAAGGTCGCTGCCGCGTTGGATGAAGATTTCGATATTGAGGTGATCGAAGGGCATCACCACCACAAGGTCGATGCGCCCTCGGGCACCGCGCTGATGCTGGGCGAGGCTGCTGCAGAAGGGCGTGGTGTAGATCTGGCTGAGGTGTCCGATCGGGGCCGCGATGGTATGACCGGCGCGCGCAAACGGGGCGATATCGGGTTCCATGCCATTCGCGGCGGCGACATCGTGGGTGAGCATGACGTGCTATTCGCGGCACCGGGCGAACGCATCGTGCTGCGCCACCTGGCCACTGACCGCGCCATTTTCGCGCGCGGCGCCCTGAAAGCCGCACTTTGGGGGCAGGGTAAAGCGCCTGGCCAATATGACATGGTGGACGTTCTGGGGCTTTGACACCGCCCGGGAGCCGACAGACCGACTACAACTCTCGGATCTTATCTGCGCGCAAAGGGCAGGCGAGATAGACGCCGAATTCTTTGCCGATATCCGCACTGACCCGCGCGTGAACCTTGCCCTGCCGATCCAGAAAACGCTGATTGTCCTCGACCGGGAATATCCCCTCGTGCCAGATGCCAGGATGGATATACAGCCCGCGTGACCCATCACACCAGAAGGCCACCACCTTTTCCGGTGTCAGATTGTCGCCCGGCAATGCGGCAGGGATGATGAAAGGCTTGTTGTCGATCGGCCAGAACATCTGTCCGCCATCGGGGTGATAGTTCATGTGCCAAAGCAGAACCTGATCGCGCGGAGCAGTTTGCCGGTTGGCGTTGGCCTGTTGCGGATCAGTGGACCAGCCGAGGACATAGTGGCCGTTGACCGCTTCGTTCTCGCCGTAAAGGACGTCCCCTTTCCACTCACCATGAAATGTGCCTTCGACCCAACCGGCTTCATCGCCGGTGCCTTCGTCGATGGGCCGCCAGCCTTGCTGTGGCCAACGGACGATTTCAATTTCGAATTCTTCGGGGTCGTCGACCAGACAGCCATAGCCCTTGACCGACTTGTCTGTAGCACGGATCAAGGGGACCTCGTGCCAAGGCAGGGATGGTTTGGTGTTGGCCTCAAAAATGTATTCTGGGGCGTTCATGTGAGCTCCTGATATTTTTCGACCATTCGCTGCACCATCGGCGCAAAATGGTTGAAATCGGGGGTTTCCATGTCTGCACGTTTACCTGCTTCGTCCAGATAACGCACCTGAATGATCTCTTTCAGGTTCGGGTTCTGCTCGAATTCGGCAACTTCTCTGGCACTCATCGGCCCGCCTTGCAGTTCCAGTGTATGAACCGAAGCCGTGGACAGGCGGTTGAAATATTCGGGCTTGGTAGCGCAAAGATACCGTTTGGCCGCCACGTGATAGCGGCAGCAATCGGTGATAACAGACGGAAAGAACTGTTCCAGCACCTCGGCGCCTGCATCTTCGTGATGGCGGTCTTCGGTGTCGTCGGGGTGGTACGTGCCGAATTCGGATGTGAAATGACCGATATCGTGCAGCAATGCCCCTACGATGATCTCTTCGGGCATGCCGTTCTGTTCGGCAATGGTCGCGCCCTGCAGCATGTGTTCTGCCATGGTGACGGGTTCGCCCAGATATTCCTCGCCTCCGCGGCGGTCAAAGATATCCCCGATGAAGGCCACGATATTGTCGGGGGTCAGGGTCGAGAAATCAGGTTTCATTCCGCCGCCTCCAGTGTCGCCAGTTCCATCGCCGCCAGCGTTGACAGTAAGCCGTCCTTGTCGGCATAGCAGCCTTGCAACCACCGCGACCCGGCGCCGGAATAGCCCAGACGCGCGTGCAGGACGCGGGTGTTGTCAACGATGAAGCTTTCGCCCGGCTCCAGCTTGAACGACACGCTCATGGCCGGATCGTCGATTATCTCACCCAACTGGCGATAGGCGGCGTAATAGGCCTCCATCAGATCGAAGGGGATGTCCACAAACGGAGCCGACGAGCGGTTGTTAAAGCGGATACCGATCAACTCGCCGTCGGGCGATAGCTCAATCATTGGGCGGCGCGACCGCAGGCAGACCCCGTCCGAGCCCTTGTATTCGAACCGCGCCGGGAAACCTGCCAACAGGGCAAATCCATCGGGGTCCTGATCGCGCAGTTTTTCCGCCGCCCGGAACCCGTCCACAACAATGGAATCGCCACCCTCGGCGCTGTTTTCTAGGCAGTACAGGATCTGCAATGTCGGTACCGGGTCGCGATAGGGGTTGTCCGTGTGCGCCTGAAGGCCAAGCCCTGTAAAGGCCAGGTTGGTCGGGTTCACTTCGGTTCGAACCTCGAAATAGGGGCCATAGTTGGTCTGACGGACGTATCCGAACAGATCAGCCACCTTCAACAGGGATTCCGGTTCGGTCGGGCCACTGGTCAGTTTGGCAAACCCGTATTCGGCGACCATTGCCAGCCAGCCGCGCTTGGCTGCGGGGTTGGCGTGGACGTCGCTCCAGTCGGCGCTGGGCGCGTCGAGCCCTTGCTCCCAGGTGGTGATCCCGGGCGCGGTGCGGCCAAAGGTGCGGCTGTCCTCTTGGTCATAGCTATGCGCAGCCAGCCAATCGGCGGGGAAAGTGACAGTCTTGTTTTCGGGTTGAAATGTGACAGTGAGGTCGCCGTTGGCCACTGAGGCAGCGCTGACCATGGTATCGGCGGGGATATCGCCAATGGTGATCAGGCGCTGTCCGTTGCCCGGTGCCCGTGTGTCAGGATCAAGCGCGTTGTCGCGTAGCCAGATGGCGTGAAAGCGGGCACTTGGGCCTGTATCGAATTCCACGGTGACGATTGACGTAGTATGGGTGGCAGAGCGCAGCATGGGGTTTCTCCTGTTCGCGCGGGCTTTGCTTGAGGATATACGCCCCCTGTGGCATTACGACAATTAATCCTTGTTGCTGCTGAGGCCTGGAAAAACTTATGGATAAAAAGAAGATCGGCTTGCCCCCTCTGGACTGGTTGCGCGTATTCGAAGCGGCGGGGCGGTTGGGTGGATTCTCGGCAGCGGCGCGCGAGTTCGGTCTAACGCAGGCTGCCGTCAGTCAGCGCATCGGCAACCTTGAGGCCTGGTTGGGCCGCACGCTGTTTGTGCGCGAGGCGCGCGGTGTATCGCTGACCGTCGAGGGCGAAAGCTATCTGCCGCTGGTTCAGGACAGCTTGCAGGCGCTCGAGCGCAATACCGAAGACCTTTTCGGAAAATCCCCGCGCGAATTGCGGGTGGCTGGCCTGTCTTCCCATATTAAGGCCCTCGTCATACCCGCTCTTGCACGTTTTCACGACCTGCGCCCCAAAGTGCGGGTGCTGACAGATTCCGTGGCGCGACGGTCTTCGCTGGATGAAGAGAGGACTTGGCTTCAAATCCGCTATGGGCGTGGGGCGTGGCCCGGGCGAGATGCCGAACTGATTGCCGCCGAAGTGCTGGTGCCGATGGCAGCGCCGGGTGTGGATTGGTCCGCGCCCTTGATTGATCTGCGCGGTGAAAGGCCCGGCTGGCGTGATTGGGCGAAAAACACCACTCAGACCGACCTGCCAACCTCGAAAATGAGCTTCGATTCGATGGAACATGCGATTTCGGCGGCTCGGCAGGGTTTGGGCGTTGTGTTGGGATCCATGCCCTTGGCGCAATCGGACTTGCGAGCGGGGCGGTTGCGTCGACTGGATTTGCCCGAATTGAACGCAAAAGATGGCTATTGGCTGACCTGGCCCGAAGAGCGTGCGAAATCCAATAAGCAACGGGCGCTCATCGCGGATTTTCTGCAGGCCCTGCGCGGGGATTGATCAGAAATCTATCGCGATGCCTTTCTTTTCCCAATCGCCATAACGTGCAGGATCGGGGCCGTCGCGTCCGCCCAGCTCTTTGGGTCGCGCTTTTGCGTCGGCTTCGGCCTTGCGACGGCGGTCCTCCGCCTCGGCCAGCGCGCGTTGTGCGGCAGGCGGCAGGTCTTTGGGCTCGTCACTCATGACATCGGGTTCCTTTCAGTGCATTGGCTTGATATACGCCCCCGTCCGCCCTTGGCAATGCGGACGAGGGTCACATCAAAGGCGATTCAATGTCCGATAACGCAACGGCCGCGCGACGCAGCGCAATCTACCTTCTGGATCAGATCTTGGGTGAGGGGCGGCTGATGTCAGAATGTCTGGCTGCAGGTGCGCTGGAGCGATTGGCACCAGAAGACCGGGCGCGGGCACAGCGGCTGGCGTTGCAAACGCTGCGTGGGCTCGAACGCGCCGACCGTCTGTTGGACAATCACCTGAACCGCACTCCCGCCCTGACCGTGCATAATGCCCTGCGTCTGGGAGCGGTTGAGCTGTGCCATGGCGAGGCAGCGCATGGCGTCGTAAATTCCATGGTTGAGATTGTCGGTCGCTCGCGCAAGCATGGGCGGCTCAAGGGGTTGGTGAACGCGGTTCTGCGCAAGGTAGCGGCGGAAGGGCCAGAGGCTTGGCCGAAAATGCGCGTGCCACGCCTACCCGAGTGGCTGCGCGATCCATTGATCATGGCCTGGGGTGCCGAGGCCGTGACCGGCATGGAGCTGGCGCATTTCGAGGGCGCGCCGCTGGATCTTTCGGTCAAGCCCGGGGCAACAGCGCCGGGTGAGATGCTTCCGACCGGTTCGATGCGGGTTCGGGATGCGGGGCAGGTGTCCGCTCTGCCGGGATATGATCGCGGTGACTGGTGGGTTCAGGATGCCGCCGCCGCACTGCCTGTCCGAGTTCTGGCGCCTAAGGCCGGAGAGAAAATTCTGGACCTTTGCGCTGCGCCCGGTGGCAAGTCGTTGCAGTTGGCGGCTGCGGGGGCCGATGTGACTGCGCTGGATATCTCGGAATCGCGGCTGGAACGAGTCCGCGAGAACCTGACGCGGACGGGCCTGATGGCTACGGTCATCGCGGCTGACGCGCTTGAATATCAAGGCCAGTATGACGCCATCCTTCTGGATGCGCCCTGTTCCGCCACCGGCACGATCCGCCGCCATCCTGATCTGCCCTTTGCCAAGGACGGGTCGGAATTCGGCGCGCTGATCGAGCTGCAAACGCAGATGCTTGCCCATGCCTGGACCCTTCTGAAACCGGGCGGGCGGTTGGTGTACTGCACCTGCTCGTTGCTGCCCGATGAGGGCGAGGTGCAGGTTGAAGAGGCGCTACAGATGTATCCTGATATGCAAGCGGACCGGGCCGCTTTACAGGTCGTAGGGATCGAAACGGGCTGGATCACCGAAGAGGGCGGTTTGCGTCTGCGGCCTGACTATTGGCCGGGGACAGGCGGCATGGACGGCTTCTATATCGCCTGCCTGACGAAATCGACCTGAAGGCACGCTTTTCGATGACTTGACGATTGCTCCGGTCTATCGTTGGGTCTCAGGCGCCAGCAGAGCGCAAGGGGCAGAGTAACGAGCGTCATGTCAAATTCGGACACCATGGCAAACCGATGGTCGCGATTTCAGAACCGGCTTTATGCGCGGCTCAGTCAGCGGCGCAAGGCCGTTACCGGATTTGTGGGCGATCCGGAACCACGCACGGTTGGATCATTTGCGCGCGGGCGTCAGTTGGTGGCTGGGAACCTGCTGTTCTCGGGCTATCTGGTAGAGGCGCAGGATACAGGCTTATGGGATGTCACTGCGCCCAGCACCGGATTCGACGATGAACGCCACGGTTTTGCCTGGCTGGATGATCTGGCGGCTGTTGGCGACATCCGGGCGCGCGAAAAGGCGCAACGCTGGGTCTGGGGCTGGATCGAAGCACATGGGCGCGGGCACGGGCCCGGTTGGGCACCTGATCTGACAGGCCGGCGAGTGATGCGTTGGATCAATCACGCGATCTTTTTGCTGCGCGGTGTGGATGAGCAACAAAGCAAGGTCTTTTTCAGTTCGCTATCTCAGCAGGCCTGGTTCCTGTCGAAACGCTGGCATGCTGCGACGCCTGGCCTGCCCCGGTTCGAGGCGCTAGCCGGTCTGGTGCAGGCTGGTTTGGCTTTGGAAGGGCTTGAGCAGATGGCAGAGCCCGCCCTGCGCGCTCTGGCGCGGGAATGTGACAGTCAGATAGATCAAAAAGGTGGTATCTCCACGCGCAACCCCGAGGAGCTGCTGGAAGTCTTCACGCTGCTCGCCTGGACATCGGCAGCACTTAGCGATCTGGGGCGGGGTACACCTGGGGCGCAGGCGAATGCGATTAAACGGATGGCCCCGACCATGCGTAATCTGCGTCATTCGGATGGTGCACTGGCCCGTTTCCACGGGGGCGGGCGCGGGGTCGAGGGGCGTCTGGATCAGGCTCTGGCGCAAAGCGGCGTCAGACCGCAAAGCGAGAACGGCCTGTCCATGGGATTTGCCCGTCTCTATGCGGCACGGACCAGTGTGGTAATTGACGCCAGTTCGCCGCCCAAAGGGGATGCGTCATATAACGCACATGCGTCGACCTTGGCATTCGAGCTGACCTCGGGCCGCCGACCTCTGATTGTGAATTGTGGGTCTGGGGAAACCTTTGGGTTGGAATGGCGTCGGGCCGGGCGCGCCACGCCGTCGCATTCGACACTTTGTCTTGACGGCTTTTCAAGTGCGCGTCTGACCTCAGCTGTTCCTGGTACGGAACGTGAAGGGCTGGTGGACGCGCCAAAGGATGTTCCGGTCGAGTTCGAAGACGCGTTCGAGGGAACCCGTTTTATGGCCGGGCATGATGGCTATACCAAAGTGTTCGGCCTGACCCATGCCCGAACGTTCGAGCTGCGCTTTGACGGGCGGGAGCTGACCGGCGAAGATATTCTGCTTACCACAAGTGACAGGGCCAAGCGGCAATTTGACAAGGCGCTGGATGCGTCGAGCCTGACTGGTATCGGCTTTGACATACGGTTCCATCTGCATCCGGACGTGGATGCGGCGATAGATTTGGGCGGTGCGGCGGTGTCCATGGCGCTCAAAAGCGGTGAGATTTGGGTGTTCCGCCATGATGGTGTGGGGAAATTGTCAATCGAGCCAAGTGTTTATCTTGAAAAGGGCCGTTTGAAGCCACGCGCGACAAAACAGATCGTTCTATCTGGCCGCGCAATGGAGTATGCGACGCGCATCCGGTGGACGTTGAGCAAGGCGCAGGATACAGCCTTTGCCGTGCGCGACTTGCACCGGGACGAGCCCGAGTTTGACTGACGCCAAAAGGACCTTTGGACCCATGACCGATCTTCACCCCGTGCGCCGCGCGTTGCTTTCCGTATCCGACAAGACCGGGCTGATCGAGCTGGGTAAGGCGCTGGCCGACCGCGGGGTCGAGTTGTTGTCGACCGGCGGCACAGCAAAAGCGTTGCGCGATGCGGGGTTGGAGGTGAAGGATGTCAGCGAGATCACCGGTTTCCCCGAGATGATGGATGGCCGGGTCAAGACGCTGCACCCGATGGTGCATGGCGGCTTGCTGGCCTTGCGTGACAATGACACCCATGTCGCCGCGATGAACGAACACGGCATCGACGCGATCGACCTGCTGGTAGTGAACCTCTATCCGTTCGAGGCGACCGTGGCTAAAGGCGCTGGCTATGACGAATGTATCGAGAATATCGACATCGGCGGCCCGGCGATGATCCGTGCCGCCTCCAAGAACCACGCGTTTGTCAATGTCGTGGTCGATGTCGAGGATTACTCGTCGCTGTTGGATCAGCTGGACGAGAATTATGGCAAGACCTCATATGGTTTCCGTCAGTGGTTGGCCCAAAAGGCCTATGCCCGCACCGCTGCTTACGATACCGCAGTGTCGAACTGGATGGCCGATGCGCTGCAGCTTGAGGCCCCCAAGCGCCGCGCTTTTGCGGGCGAGTTGAAACAGACACTGCGCTATGGCGAGAACAGCCATCAGACCGCTGCATTTTATACCGACGGTACCAACCGACCCGGTGTGGCGACCGCCCTTCAGCATCAGGGCAAGGAACTGAGCTATAACAACATCAACGACACTGATGCGGCGTTTGAGCTGGTTGCGGAATTCGATCCCGTCAAGGGTGCGGCCTGTGCCATCATCAAACATGCCAACCCGTGTGGCGTTGCGACCGGCGGCACTCTGTTAGAGGCCTATAAGGCCGCGTTTGACTGTGACCGCACTTCGGCCTTTGGCGGGATCGTGGCGCTGAACCAGCCGCTGGACGCTGAAACCGCGCAGGAAATCACCGGCATCTTCACCGAGGTCGTGATCGCGCCGGGCGCATCGGATGAGGCCAAGGCGATCTTTGCCGCCAAGAAAAACCTGCGTCTGCTAACGACCGAAGGCCTGCCGGATGTGACCGCAGGTGGCAAAACCGTGCGTCAGGTCGCGGGCGGTCTGTTGGTGCAAGACAAGGATAACGGTTTCGTCGGCCTGGATGACCTGAAGGTTGTCACCAAGAAGGCCCCATCCGAGGAACAGATGCGCGACTTGCTGTTTGCCTGGAAAGTCGCCAAACACGTCAAATCCAACGCCATCGTCTATGTGAAGGACGGCGCGACCGTGGGTGTCGGCGCGGGTCAGATGAGCCGTGTGGATTCCGCCCTGATCGCGGCCAAAAAGGCCGAGCGTATGGCCGATGTGCTGGGCTTGGCCCAACCGCTGACCATCGGCTCGGCGGTGGCGTCAGACGCGTTCTTCCCCTTCCCCGACGGTTTGATGGAGGCCGCAGAGGCAGGCGCCACTTGTGTGATCCAACCGGGCGGCTCGATGCGCGATGACGACGTGATCGCCGCCGCGGATGAGGCCGGTCTGGCCATGGTCTTTACCGGCATGCGGCATTTCCGTCACTGATGCGTGCCCGATTGCTCCTCTGGGCGGCGCTGACCGCGTTTCTGATCGACCAGATCAGCAAGTACCTGGTCGTTCATGTGATGCGCGTGGCCGAAGGGCCGATCAGCGTTCTGCCGCCCTTTCTGGTGTTCAGATATGGCGAGAATCGCGGCATCAATTTCGGCCTGTTTCAGGGCAATGGCGACGCCGCGCGCTGGGCTCTGATCGGAGTTTCACTGGTGATTTCAGTGGGCGTGTTGATTTGGTTGAAGCGCACGGCCCCCTCAAAGCTCATGTTGGTCTGTGGCGGCCTGCTGATCGGCGGTGCGATTGGCAATGTGGTGGACCGCGTGTTGTACGGATATGTGCTGGATTTTCTGAACATGTCCTGCTGTGGTTTCGACAACCCCTATGTGTTCAATATGGCCGATGTATTCATATTCGCAGGTGCGTTCGGGTTGGTGCTGTTTGATAGGAAAAAGCCCTCGTGACGCGGGTTTGGAAATACGATAAAAGCGCCTGAAACAGGCTGGAGACTTTCATGCGGTTGCCGCGTTCCATATTTGTTGTGACTATGAGTCTTGCGGTTGCGGGATGTTCGGATATCGGTCTGCGCCACCTCGAGCCGCCGGGCCCGGGCCCGGACGAGTTTGCGATTCTGCCGGTCAAACCTCTGACCCAGCCCGAGAACTACAACTCTTTGCCCGCACCGACACCGGGTGGCACCAACCTGACCGATGCCAATCCCACAGGGGATGCTATTGCCGCGCTGGGCGGGAATCCGGCTGCTTCGAATCCAAATACCGCTGTGCCTGCCTCTGATGGCGCGCTTGTCACGGCCTCCAGCCGATATGGCGTTCCGTCAAACACACGGCAGGTCGTCAACCAAGAAGATGCGGATTTCCGCAAGCGTCAGGGGCGCTGGACCCGTTTGCGGCTGTTCAACGTAGATCGATATTCGCAGGTTTACCGTCGCTGGGCTATCGACCCGAACAAGCAAACCCAGGCTGCGCGGAACGCTGGGATCGAAACGCCATCGGCGCCGCCGGTCAATGAATAATTCTTAACTTTCCGTCATCGGGGTTGAACCCGGGCGGCACCACCGTAGTTTGAACACCAGAAACGAAACGGAGGATGCCCCATGGTTCGGGCTCTGGCACTGTCGGCTGCTCTGATCGCCGCCACCCCGGTTTTTGCCGAAGATGGGCACGAGGCGGTCACCACCTTTACGCTGGATAACGGTATGGACGTTGTCGTGATCGAGGATCACCGCGCCCCAGTCGTGCAGCACATGGTCTGGTATCGCGCCGGATCGGCGGATGAGCCGGTTGGTTCGTCCGGTGTGGCGCATTTTCTGGAACACCTGTTGTTCAAGGCCACCGACACGCTGGAGGCGGGCGAGTTTTCTGCCACCGTCGCGGCCAATGGCGGCAATGACAACGCGTTCACCTCGTATGATTACACCGCCTATTTTCAGCGTGTTGCTGCCGACCGGCTTGAGCTGATGATGCGGATGGAGTCAGACAGGATGCGCAATATCCGCCTGTCCGATGATGACATCGCCACCGAGCGCGACGTGATCCTGGAAGAACGTAACCAGCGTACCGAAAACAACCCGCGCGCCCTGTTCGGTGAACAGGTCAGCGCGGCGCAATACCTCAACCACCGCTATGGTGTCCCCGTTATCGGTTGGAAACATGAGATGGAAACGCTGGACCTGGACGATGCACTGTCCTTCTATCAGATCCACTATTCGCCAAATAACGCCATCCTGGTGGTGACCGGCGATGTTGAGCCAGACGAGGTCAAATCCCTGGCCGAGCAATATTACGGGGTAATCCCGGCAAACCCGGACCTGCCCGAACGGGTGCGATCACAGGAGCCGCCACAAACCGCTGAACGCCGTCTGACCTTTAAGGATGCGCGCGTATCGCAGCCTTATGTTCAGCGCAGCTATCTTGCACCCGAACGGGACGCAGGTGCGCAGGAAAAAGCCGCCGCCCTGTTCCTTCTGGCTGAATTACTGGGGGGCAGCACGACGTCGTACCTGAATGAAAAACTGCAGTTCGAGCAGCAAAAGGTCGTCTATACCGGTGCGTTCTACCGAGGCGTGTCGCTTGACGATACCACATTTGATCTGCTGGTTGTTCCGGCCGAAGGCGTGTCGCTGCAAGAGGCCGAGGATGCGATGGATCAGGCCGTGACCGATTTCATCGCCGTAGGTGTGAACGAAGAGGATCTGGATCGGATCAAAATGCAGCTGCGCGCCGCGCAGACCTATGCGCGTGACAATGTGGACGGGATCGGCAATCGCTATGGCCGTGCCCTGACCAGCGGGCTGACGGTCGAAGATGTACAGGCTTGGCCTGATGTCCTGCAGGCGGTGACCGGTGATCAGATCATCGCCGCCGCGCGCGAGGTGCTGCAGCCTGAAACCTCGGTCACGGGCTGGCTGATGCGAGACGATGAGGTAACGCAATGAAGCGGATATTTGTAACTCTGATAGCTTTGGTCATCGCAGTTCCTGCATGGGCCGAGATCGAGATTGAAGAGGTCACCTCGCCGGGTGGCATCACCGCATGGCTGGTCGAGGATCACTCGATCCCCTTCACCGCCCTGGAGCTGCGGTTCCGCGGTGGCACGTCGCTGGACGACCCGACAAAGCGCGGCGCGGTGTATCTGATGAGCGGCCTGATAGAAGAAGGCGCTGGCGAAATGGATGCCCGCACCTATGCGCGCGAGCTGGAATCTCTGGCCGCGTCGTTCGGGTATAGCGCCTCGGACGATTCAGTGTCGATCTCGGCACAGTTTCTGACCGAAAACAGGGATGAGGTGATTGACCTGCTGCGGACCACGATTCACGAACCGCGTTTCGATCAGGATGCCGTAGACCGTGTTCGCGCTCAGGTTCTGTCGGGTCTGCGGTCAGATCAGACCAGCCCCAGTGACATTGCCGGGCGCAGCTTCGCGGAAATGGCCTATGGCGATCACCCCTACGGTTCCGAAGGCAAGGGCACGATCGAAAGTGTCAGCGCCTTGACCCGCGATGATGTGGTCACGGCATATGAGAACGTGTTTACCAAGGATCGTCTGTATGTAGGCGCGGTCGGCGATATCACCCCAGAGGAACTGGGCGCGGTGCTGGACGAGCTCTTGCTTGATCTGCCGGATACCGGCAAACCGATCCCTAAGCGGGCCGATGTGACGATCACTGGCGGAGTGAGTGTGATCGAGTTCGATACGCCGCAATCGGTGGCTCTGTTCGGCCATGCCGGGATCGACCGCGACGACCCGGATTTCTTTTCCGCCTATCTGTTGAACCACATTCTTGGCGGCGGAGGTTTCGAAAGCCGCCTGATGCAGGAAGTGCGCGAAAAACGCGGTCTGACCTATGGCGTGGCGACCTATCTGGTGCCAAAGGATCTGGCCTCTGTGTATCTTGGGTCGGTGTCCTCGGCCAATGACCGTATCGCCGAAGCCGTTGATGTGATCCGCAGCGAATGGGCGCGCGCCGCATCCGAAGGGGTCACTCAGAAAGAGTTGGACGACGCCAAGACCTATCTGACCGGTGCCTATCCGCTGCGCTTTGATGGCAACAGCCAGATCGCCGGGATCATGGTGGGTATGCAGATGGAGGATTTGCCTATCGACTATATCGCCACTCGCAATGACAAGGTGAATGCAGTGACGCTTGAGGATGTGAACCGGGTGGCGTCCGAACTGCTGGACCCAGATGGTTTACACTTTACCATCGTTGGCAAACCCGAAGGTCTGGACGGCTGACCCTTAGGCCGCTGCAGGTCTTCTCTGGGCCTGCAGCGTGTGCTTGTTGCTGTTCAACAGCTTTTGCCGTGTATGTCGGAAATGCGCTGCTTTCAATGCATCGTCGATATGGCGGCTCCGCCGCAGCAAGCGCATCAGGCTGATATTGTCGAAGACCAGGCATTTGGTGGGTTCGGTGGCTATTACCGTGGCTGTGGCAGGCAGCCCAAGGCCAAAGGTCAGCTCTCCCAAAATCTCATCTTCTCCACATTGGTTGATGACCCGGCCGTTTTTCAGGATCGTGGTCCGCCCCTTTAAGACAAAGCCCAAAAAGTCGGTTGTCTTGCCTTCTTCGATCAGGATGTCACCGTTTTCATAGGTCTTGACGGCGGCGGTGTTCAACAGTTTCCGGGCTTGGTGGGGTTTCAGCGATTCAAGGTGCAGGGCGATGAACTGACGTTCGTCATCTGAAAACCGAAGCAAATGCCGGGACAGAAACCCGCGCAGCAGGCCCAGGATCGAGATCGAGATATATGCCAGCTGAATGATCGAGCCCGCGAGGTTGAATTCTTCCGACATGCTGAACAGAACACATCCGGCTGCGGCGATCACAAGCAGGGGGTAGAGGCTGCCGTTGCCCCGGATGATCCCCATCTGCAGCAGAAAATAGCTGGTGATGTAGAGGCCCGCGCCAAAGACGCCGATCATCGTGGCGACCTGTACCAGTTCAGGAAACTCGTATGGAAAACTCAGCATGGACCGATCCAACCTTGTTAAGACTGGGTCCAAGCTGAGGGATAGTGGCGGCGCTGTATATGAACAATGTCACATGTTAATCATCGTTATGTTCATTCAATGATCACTCTATGCAGCGCGCGCCATCTGTACCCGAACAAACTGTTTGCACCCCTGGGTTCTCCAGGGCTGGGTCCCTACTCACCGTAGGGCACCCAGATGTTTTTAACCTCGGTCGCAGCCTGCAAGAAACGGCGAGTCTGATCCTCGTGCCATTCGGTTGCCATGGCGTTATTCACCCAACTCCGTTTCAGGTTCCCGGCCGAAGCCCGCTCGATCTCGGCCGACAGATCGGTAGACGAGAATGACCAAACTGCATCCACATTCAGATGCGAAGCCAGCGGCTTCGCCAGTTCCGTGTGGCTGCCAGTCAGGATGTTGACCACGCCAGCGGGCACGTCCGAGGTTTCGAGGATTTGGTAGAAATCCGTCGCCGCCAGCGGGTAAGGCTCGCTTGCCGCAAGAACCACCCGGTTGCCCATCGCAATCGCAGGCGCCATGGCCGAGACCAGACCCAGCAGCGGCGCCTCGTCAGCACAGAGCGCGCCGATCACGCCGACAGGTTCTTTCATGGCAATGGCCACGCCCCGGATCGGAACGCCGTGCACCTGGCCGTCATACTTGTCGGCCCAGGCAGCGGCGGTGAACAGGCGCTGGATCGAGGCTTCGACCTCTTTCGCGCCGTCTTTCCTGCCGGTCATGGCATCAAGGCGCGCAGCGAATTCACCCGCGCGGGCCGAGAGGTTTTCGCCGATGTAATACAAGATCTGTGCCCGTAGATGGCCGGTGGTCTTTGACCAACCCTTGGCCCCCGCTGCGGCCTCGACCGCGTTGCGGACGTCTTTGCGGTTGGCCAGACCCACATGGCCCAGCAGGCCAGGCTTGCCCCAGACGGGTTTCGAATATCCGCTGTCAGGACGGGCCTGTTTGCCGCCGACATACATTTTGGCAGTACGGTCAATCGGATCGACCGGGGCACCTTCGCCCATCGCGGCCTCGGCCTTGGCCAATGGTTTGCCTTTGCCTTTGGGCTTGGTGTAGGCGGTCAGACCTTCCCAGCCACCTTCGCGGCCAAAGCCGCTTTCGCGCACACCGCCGAACCCGGCTGCGGCATCGAACAGATTGGTGGCATTCACCCAGACAACGCCCGCGACCAGCTTCGGTGCGATATCCAGTGCAAGGTTCACGTTCTCGGTCCATACCGTCGCCGCCAGCCCGTAACGGGTGTTGTTGGCCAGCTCAACCGCCTCTTCCGGAGTACGGAAGGTCGAGGACACCAGCACCGGACCGAAAATTTCCTCCTGCATCAGTTGATCGGAGGTTTCGAGGCCCGAGATCAGCGTTGGCGGGAAGAAACAGCCATTTTCGGGCAGCGCGCCGGCCGCCTGATAAACGTGACCCGCGGTGTTGCTGTCGACCATGCTCTTGATGGTCTGCAACTGGACCGGGTCGACCACAGCACCCACGTCGATGCATTTGTCCAATGGATCACCGATGCGCAGAGTGTCCATTCGGGCGCGCAGTTTCTCGTGGAACCGATCGGCGATGCCTTCCTGAACCAACAGACGCGAACCCGCGCAACAAACCTGACCCTGATTGAACCAGATCGCGTCGACCAGCCCTTCGATGGCGGAATCGATATCGGCGTCGTCAAAGACGATATAGGCGGACTTGCCACCCAGCTCCAAAGTCAGCGCCTTACCCGAACCGGCGGTCGCCTCACGGATGCGCCGCCCCACTGCGGTTGAGCCGGTAAAGGCGATCTTGTCCACCTCCGAGGCCACGATCATCTCACCTACCGCGCCATCGCCCGTGACGATGTTGACCACACCCTTGGGCAGCCCGGCCTGTGAGCAGATATCGGCAAACAGCAGCGCGGTCAGAGAGGTATATTCGGCAGGTTTCAGAACGACCGTGTTACCCATGGCCAGCGCCGGAGCAATCTTCCAAGCCAGCATCAGCAGCGGGAAGTTCCAAGGAACGATTTGTCCACACACTCCCAGCGCTTCGGCGTTGGGTAGTTCGCTTTCCATCAACTGCGCCATGCCGGCGTGGTAGTAAAAGTGACGCTGTACCAGAGGGATGTCGATGTCGCGCGATTCACGGATCGGCTTGCCGTTATCCAAGCTTTCCAGCACTGCAAACAGGCGCGAGTGCTTTTGCAGCAGGCGCGCGATGGCATAGAGGTAGCGCGCACGACCCGCACCGCCCATCTTCTCCCATTTTGGCTGCGCCTTGCGGGCGGCGGATACGGCGGCGTCGACATCGGCTTGCTTGGCCTGGGTCAGCTTGGCCAAAACCTCTCCGGTCGCCGGGTTGCGGCTGTCGAACCCCTTGCCCGGTTTGGTGAAGGTCCCGTCGATATAGTGACCAAATTTGTCACCCTGATCGACCAGCCAGGCCAGCGCTTCGGCTGAGCTTTCGGGGGCAGGGCCGTAATCCATGGTCTCGAAAATCTCTTTGACTGTCATTGTTTTCGTCCTCAGCCCATCGAGTGCCTGTAACCGGCGGAATAAGCACCCGTTACGAAATGTTCTAGCTGCCGTTCGATATCGCCCAAAAGCGACGACGCGCCAAAGCGAAACAGGTCCGGCTCCAGCCAACGGTCGCCCAGCTCATCCTTGATCAGCGACAGGTAAACTAGTGCGTCCTTGGCTTTGGAAATCCCGCCTGCGGGTTTATATCCGACACGATACCCGGTGCGGTCATAGTAATCGCGGATCGCCCGGATCATCACCAGCGACACGGGCAGCGTGGCGTTGACGCTTTCCTTACCGGTCGAAGTCTTGATGAAATCCGCCCCCGCCATCATGCAGACCAGCGAGGCGCGCGCCACGTTGCGTAGGCTGCCCAGTTCGCCGGTTGCAAGGATGGCTTTGACATGCGCGTCGCCACAAGCCACGCGGAACGCTTTCATCTCGTCATACAAGGCCTGCCAGTCGCCCGACAGCACATGACGCCGAGAGATTACGATGTCGATTTCCTCGGCTCCGGCTTTGACGCTTTCTTCGATCTCGGCCACGCGCAGGTGGAACGGGGACAAGCCTGCAGGGAATCCGGTCGATACGGCGGCCACCGGAATCCCGGTGCCCTTCAGCGCATCCACAGCGGTTTCGATCATGTCGTGATAGACACAGACCGCGCCGGTGGTGATCGGTGGCATGTCCAACGTCTGAAGTGTTGCAGAAGCCACGGGTTGCCGCGCTTTGGCGCACAGGCGCCGGACACGGCCGACGGTATCGTCTCCCGATAGGGTGGTCAGGTCGATCAGGGTGATCGCCTTGAGCAGCCACGCCGCCTGGTAGTCCTTTTTCACCGAGCGCCGACCCGGCAGGGTGGCTGCGCGGCGCTCAACGGCCGAGGTGTTGACCTGTACGGCCCGCACCCAATCCAGATCAAGCTCCATTCCAGGGTTCCGGGGCTCGGTCACTTGCGGCAGATGCGCGGTGCGCACGGGGCTTTCTGAGCTCTGCGTTTCCATTTTCACATCCTTTGGGAGGTTTGTATCAAATTCGCACGGGTAAGATGCAAATGGAAGGCCATCCGGCATTGGAAGGGTAAATTTTTTGACCAAATGGACAAAATAGGCGTTTTCTTGCGAATAATTCTCAATAGCATTGACTTAGTTGCGAGCGGTTCTCATATTCATCTTAGCAAGATACCAATTCCGGGGTCTGACATGATTCGTCGTAGTTTCCTTGCAGCGCTGGCATTCGCCGCTGTATTCCCATTCTCGGCCTGGGCCGATGCGCCGCTGAAAGTGGTGGCCACGACCGGTATGATTGCCGATGCCGCCCGTCAGGTCGGAGGTGATCAGGTCGAGGTGAAGGGCCTTATGGGCCCCGGCGTCGACCCGCATGCCTATCGTCAGACCCGCAGTGATATCGTCGCTATGACCAGGTCCGATCTGATCCTGTGGCATGGTCTGTATCTTGAGGCGCAGATGGAAGAGTTCTTCCATGACCTAGGGCGTAAACGCATGGTTGTTGCGGTAGCCGAAGGCGTTGATAAGTCAAAGCTGCACGCGCATGACAATTATGCTGACAAATACGATCCCCATCTTTGGATGAGCCCGGCCCTGTGGCGCGATGTCGTGGTCGAGGTGCAAAAAGCCCTGACACAAGCGCGCCCCGAGGCCGCGGACACCTTTGCGGCAAACGCAGAGGCCTTTCTTGCGCAGATCGCGGAACTGGAGACTTATGGCAAGCAAGTGCTTGCAGCGGTCCCGGAAAACAACCGTGTTCTGGTGACGGCACATGATGCCTTTGGGTATTTCGGTGCTGAATACGGGTACGATGTGCTTGGAATTCAGGGTATTTCAACCCAATCCGAGGCGGGACTGAACCGGATTAGCGAATTGGTCGATACGCTGGTTGACCGGCAACTGACGGCAGTTTTCGTGGAAAGCTCGGTCTCGGATCGGTCGATGCGTGCGCTGATCGAGGGTGCAGCGGCCAGGGGACATCAGGTCGAAGTCGGTGGACAGCTTTATTCGGACGCGATGGGCGAGCCCGGCACCTATGAGGGTACCTACATCGGGATGCTGGATCACAATATCACAGTAATCGCAGGCGCTCTGGGGGCTGATATTCCCAAAACTGGCATGAGCGGCAATCTGTCGGCGGGGTTTTAAGAGATGCTGGAACTGGCGGCACATCAGGGCATCCCCCTTCCGGAAAACGACATTGGAAAAAGCCCGCTGGCCATTCGTGGCCTGACCGTCTCGTACGGGCAGAAGCCGGCAGTTTTCTCGGTTGATATGACCGTGCAACCGGGTGCCATGACAGCGATCATCGGGCCAAACGGTGCTGGTAAATCGACCCTGTTGAAGGCTGCGTTGGGGATTGTGTCACCCCTGTCCGGGCAGGTGACAGTGTATGGTGATCGGCTGGACCGGCAGCGGTCCCGGATTGCATATGTACCGCAACGGGCCAGCGTGGACTGGGACTTCCCGACGCGCGTGATTGACGTGGTTCTGATGGGCTTGTCGCGCGAGCTGGGGCTGTTGGGACGGGTGCGCGCCCGGCATAAGGCGCGGGCGATGGATTGTCTGCACCGTGTAGGGATGCGTGACTTTGCCGACCGGCAGATCGGCCAGTTATCAGGCGGCCAGCAGCAGAGGGTCTTTCTGGCGCGCGCCTTGGCGCAGGCCGCCGATCTGTATTTGCTGGACGAACCTTTTGCCGGGGTTGATGCGGCAACGGAAAAGGCCATCATTTCGGTCCTGAAATCCCTGAAAGAGGCGGGCAAGACCGTGGTTGCGGTGCATCATGATCTGGCGACCGTCACCGACTATTTCGACCATGTTTTCCTGATCAACACGCGCAAAGTCGCCGAGGGGCCCGTGGCCGAGGCTTTTACGGCCAAGACATTGCAATCTGCCTATGGCGGCCGTCTGGCTACGGCGCAGATCGACCAGATCTCACGCGCGCTGGGGTGAGTCATGCTTTGGGATGCTCTGACCCTTCAGCTTGGCTATAACGCCACGCTTGTCGCAATCGGCGCAAGCCTGCTGGGCATTTCCGCCGGGGTGACCGGCACATTTCTGTTCTTGCGCAAACGTGCACTGGTCAGCGATGCGATCAGCCATGCGACATTGCCGGGTGTGTGTCTGGCCTTTATGGTGCTTGTGGCCCTCGGTGGGGACGGCAGAAACCTGATCGGCCTGCTCGTCGGGTCGGCAATATCCGCTTGGATCGGCCTTTTGTGTATGAACTGGCTGACGCGGCACACGCGGCTGGCCGAGGATGCCGCGATCGGAGCGGTCCTATCTGTATTCTTTGGTTTCGGCATTGTGCTGCTGACGGTGATCCAGACCATGGGTGTGGGCCGACAGGCGGGGCTCGAAGGGTTTCTGCTGGGCTCGACCGCAGGAATGCTTTGGACAGATGCGATGATCATTGCGATCGGAGGCGCGGCAACGCTGGCGCTTGTCATGATTATCCGCCGTCCAATGACGATCGTTGCCTTTGATCCTGAATTTGCCGCAGCCAGGGGCCTGCCGGTGCATCGCATCGACCTTGCAATGATGGGTCTGGTTATGGCCGTCACAGTGGTTGGCCTGAAAGTTGTCGGGTTGATCCTGATCGTTGCGCTTTTGATCATTCCGCCGGTGACAGCCCGGTTTTGGACTGAGCGGTCCGAAAGAGTAGTGTTGCTGGCGGGTCTGATCGGGGGCGTCTCGGGTTATATCGGTGCGGCGCTGTCGGCGGCGGCTCCCAATCTGCCGACGGGTCCGCTTATCGTTCTTGTCAGTTTTGCCGTGTTTGTCCTGTCGTTGCTGTTGGCGCCGGTTCGCGGTGTTCTGGCGGCGGTGTTGCGGCACCTGCAATTCCAGCGTCGGGTTCATATCCGGCAGGGCTTGCTCGCGTTGGCACAAGGGCAGAAAATCTATGAGCCGCTGACCCTGCGTTTGTTACGCCGGGCCGGGTTGGCCCGCCCCGACGGCGTGGCAACCGAGGCTGGCAAGGCCCGCGCCGCCAAAGCCCTGCGCGACGAAAAGCGGTGGGAGGTCGTTCGCACGGACCAGGCCCACGAAGCAACGGCGGCGCTTTATGACGGGCTGCGCGATATCGAAACCGTGCTGACCCGCGACCAGATTACCGAGATCGACCGCCAGATCGGCGGCCCGCAGGGGATAGCACCATGAGCGGCGAAGAATTCGTTCCCCTGTCACTGACACCGCTGCTGATCGGGACATTTGCCGCCATCGCCTGCGCCCTTCCGGGGAACTTTCTGGTTCTGCGCAAACAGGCGCTGATTGGGGATGCCATCAGCCATGTAGTGTTGCCGGGCATCGTGGTGGCCTTTCTGCTGACCGGCGCGATCTCGACCTGGCCGATGATGCTGGGCGCGGCGGGTGCTGCCGTGGTTGCCGTTGTGATGATCGAGGCGATCCGCAGGTTGGGTCAGATCGAACCCGGTGCGGCAATGGGCGTGGTCTTTACTACCCTGTTTGCGGCGGGTGTTCTTTTGTTGGAGCAGACGGACACCTCGACCGTGCATCTGGATGTGGAACACGCGCTGTATGGCAATCTCGAAAGTCTGATCTGGCTGGACGCAACGGGATGGGTCTCGCTGTGGGACCCGGCAGCGCTTGCAGGGTTGCCCCCGGAATTGCCGGGTATCGCGCTGACACTTGCAGGGGTTTCCCTGTTTACCTGGATATTCTGGCGACCATTGAAGATTTCGACCTTTGACGAAGGTTTTGCCAGCACGATCGGTATTCGGACCGGTCCTTTGGGGTTTGCGCTGGTGATCACAGCGGCGATAGCTGCCGTCGCAGCCTTCGACGCGGTTGGCTCGATCATCGTGATTGCCATGTTCATCTGCCCCCCCGCTGCGGCGCGGTTGATGACCAACCGATTGGAAACTCAAATCGCATGGAGCGTTGTATTTGCCGTGGTTTCGGCGGTGATGGGCTATGTTCTGGCGGGCTATGGCCCATTATGGCTGGGTGCCCGCGATGCCGTGAGTGCCGCCGGAATGATCGCAACGGTATCGGGTGTGATTCTGGCGCTTGCGGCTGTTTTCGGCCCCTGCCGGACCCGCGCGGGCGCTCCAGGCACTGTCTGATCCGGCAAATTTCTGCTGTTGGCTGATGCCGTATTTCGGCTGAACTTTGCCAACGCGAACAGCACGGCCAGAGTTAATGAGCCTTAATCTGCAGATCGTGCTAAAATTGTTGCATTGTTAAGCAACTGACCACCACTCACCCCGGCTTGTTCGGGCAATCGTGATCAAGGTCGTCGCCTTGCAGGCCGACATGGCGCGATTGTCCGAACGCCCCCCTCTTGCACAAAATCTGAATACCATAGCGGTGGTAGAATCGTGTGCGCATGTGCTAGGTCTAGGGGTATGGAGCAGGCAAACCCCAATATCAGCGAGTTTCGACCGGTAATTCGGCAGTTGGACGATGCTGCAATCAACCGGATCGCAGCCGGCGAAGTGGTCGAGCGGCCGGCCTCTGCGGTCAAGGAATTGATCGAGAACGCCATTGATGCAGGTGCCACGCGGGTTGCGATAGAGATCGCCGATGGGGGTAAGACGCTGATTCGCGTCACCGATGACGGCTGTGGTATTGCGGCGGCGGACTTGCCGTTGGCTTTGTCCCGCCACGCAACCTCGAAAATCGACGGGTCGGATCTGCTGAACATTCATACTTTCGGATTTCGCGGTGAGGCGTTGCCGTCGCTGGGCGCGGTCGGGCGTTTGACCATAACCAGTCGTGTTGCGGGGGCGGATGCGGCGCAGATTCAGGTCGCTGGTGGCACAATGTCCGCGGTGAAACCCGCGGCTCTGCGCGCGGGTACCGTGGTCGAGTTGCGCGATCTGTTCTTTGCCACGCCTGCGCGTCTGAAATTCATGCGTACCGACCGCGCCGAGACACAGGCTATCGCCGATACGGTCAAACGTCTGGCCATGGCCGAGCCCTCGGTCACCTTTACCCTGCGCGATGTCTCGGGCGGCGGCGAGGGGCGCGTGACCTTCCGGGCTGACCGCGAGAATGGTGATCTGTTTGACGCGTTGCATGCCCGACTGGCCCGCGTGATCGGGCGCGAGTTTGCCGAGAACGTGTTGCAAATTGACGCCAGGCGTGAGGGTATCCGGTTGTATGGCTATGCCGCTCTGCCGACCTATTCTCGGGGCGCAGCGGTGGCGCAGTACCTGTTCGTCAATGGACGGCCTGTGCGTGACAAGATGCTGACCGGTGTATTGCGGGCGGCCTATTTCGACTTTCTCAGCCGTGATCGGCATCCGGCGGCGGCTCTGTTCATCGACTGTGATCCGACGCTGGTGGATGTGAACGTGCATCCTGCCAAATCCGAAGTGCGGTTCCGCGACCCTGGCGTGGCGCGCGGGCTGATTGTCTCGTCTCTGCGGCACGCACTGGCAGAGGCCGGGCATCGGGCGTCTTCAACCGTAGCGAACGCGACCCTCGGCGCGATGCGACCCGAGCCGTCTCACTCCACCCCGGCGCGGGTGTATCAGATGGATCGCCCCTCACCCGCCGCGCGCCAGATGGCTTATCAGGCGCAGGCGCCGGGCTTTGCTGAACTGACCCGCGATTACAGCGGCAGCGTGGTCGAGCCGGTCGCGGAATCTGTTTCCGAGACGCCGGTAGAAGACCTGCCTTTGGGGGCTGCACGCGGGCAGGTGCATGAAAACTACATTATCGCCCAGACCGTCGATGGCATGGTGATTGTCGATCAGCACGCCGCGCATGAGCGGTTGGTCTATGAAAAGCTGAAAGCCCAGATGGCTGCGAACGGCGTGGCGGCGCAGGCGCTGCTGATCCCCGAGATCGTAGAGTTGTCTGAAGGCGACTGCACGCGACTTATGGCGGTGGCAGATGATCTTTCGCGCTTTGGCCTGACGCTCGAGCCTTTCGGCGGCGGTGCGGTTGCCGTGCGTGAAACCCCGGCCATTCTGGGTGAGGTCAACGCCCGCGCAATGATTCTGGATATTCTGGATGAGCTGTCCGATCAGGGTGAAAGCCAGATGGTGCAGGCGCGGATTGAGGCGATCCTCAGCCGTGTCGCCTGTCACGGTTCGATCCGCTCGGGCCGCCGAATGCGGGCCGAAGAGATGAACGCCCTGCTGCGCGAGATGGAGGCGACACCCCATTCCGGCCAGTGCAACCATGGGCGGCCAACTTATGTGGAACTGAAACTGGCCGATATCGAACGATTGTTCGGACGCAGTTGATCCCGCGGGGTGCGCGGGATATGAAGAATAAAACAAGAACACCTGAGGCAAAATGATCGAGATTGCAGGAACCCAATTTGCATTGAACGACCCCGTGATCCTGATCGTTGGCGGGGTGGTGGCATTGATCCTGTTGCTGCTGTTCCTGTCTTTGCGAGCGGCCAACCGGTCAGCCAGGATGGCCGAGCCTCTGTCACGGCAAATGGCCCATCTGGGCCAGCATGTGCAGCAGTTGGGGCAGGGGCAAGAGCAGCTGCGCGGCGGGCTGCAGCATGTCTCGGACACGCAGGCCAATGCGCAGGTGCAGGTGATCCAGACGGTTGAATCGCGCCTGTCTTCGGTGCAGCAGCAGATGAACGATCGGCTGGCAGATAATGCGATGAAATCCGCACGTGCGCTGGCCGAGATGCAGGAGCGGATGAAGGAATCGCTTCACGGCTCGTCGAAACAGACGGCGACGTCACTGACCCAGTTGCAGGAGCGTTTGGCGGCCATCGACAAGGCGCAGGATAACATCACCAAACTGTCGGGCGATGTGCTGTCGCTTCAGGATATTCTGTCGAACAAACAGACGCGCGGTGCGTTCGGAGAGATTCAGTTGAACGATATCGTCTCCAAGGCATTGCCCTCGGACAGTTTCAAGCTGCAGGCGACCTTGTCGAACGGGCGTAGGGCGGATTGCCTGATCCACCTGCCCAACCCACCAGGCCCCATTGTGATCGACAGCAAATTCCCGTTGGAAGCGTATGAGGCGCTGATCGGGTCGACCAATGATACGGAGCTGAAAGCGGCGGTGCAGATGTTCCGAACAACTGTGCGCAAGCATATCAACGACATCTCCGAGAAGTACATTCTGGACGGGGAAACCGCCGATGGCGCGTTGATGTTCCTACCTTCCGAAGCGGTTTATGCCGAGTTGCACGCCAAGTTTCCCGAATTGGTGCAGGAGAGCTTTACCAAACGCGTTTGGATCGTCTCGCCCACCACCTGCATGGCAACGCTGAACACGATGCGCGCGATCCTGAAGGACGCAAGGATGCGGGAACAGGCGGGTGCTATCCGCAAAGAGCTGGGTCTGCTGCACAAGGATGTAGATCGCCTGGGCGATCGGGTTTCCAATTTGGACCGTCATTTCGGGCAGGCGGCCAAGGATATCTCGGAAATCAAGATCAGCGCTGAAAAGGCCGGGCGCCGGGCGCAGCGACTGGACAATTTCGATTTCGAAGAGATCGCACCTGACGACACGCCGGGCGTTGTACCGCTGGCGCGGCACGAAATCTGATAAGCCGTTCGATGCGACATTGGCCGGATTTGGCCAGCGCATCGCGTCAGTCCCAGAGATCAGATACGCAGGAAGGGCTGGAACAAGCGGGGCATGAGCTTGGTGAATTTTAGCGGCGCGTCGGTAACGGCCAGACAGATGCAATCTGCGGTAATGTCTGCGGTCGGGGTGTGATGCAGATCTTCATCGGCAATCTCAACATCGCCGCGTGCAAAGTGATCAACCTCATCCGAGAAAGCACCCTGCAGAACCATGGTCAATTCCATACCGTTATGGCTGTGATCCGGAACTGCGGTTCCGGCCGGAATGAACAGCAGACGTGCCGAAGCGTCGCCGCTCGTCGGCAAGATAGCTTGTCTGACGCCCATTCCGATGGGCCGCCATCGGATGTCATTGACAGTGCTGCCGACGTAGTCCTGCAGGGGGGCAGGTAGCACGGCGCAGCCCTTGTTCACGGGCTTGGGGGTCGGTGCGCCTTGGGCGATCAGCGCCATCGTCGCAGCCAGCGCGCTGTCGTTCATTTGGGCAGGATAGGGCAGCGCGTCCAGTATCTGTCCGCCAACCGCATCAAAGCTTTCAGCCTGCGCGCGGCAATGGTCACACAGCGACAGATGGGTCGCGACCATCAGATCGAACGCTTCGGGCAGGCTGCCGGCGGCATATGCCATCAGCAGATCTTCCGTCAGGTGATGCTTAATCTGTTTGCTCATCGTCTCTGTCTCAGTTCATTGCGTGGCGCAGGCGATCCAGCGCCAGCCTAATTCTTGATTTGATCGTTCCCAGAGGCAATCCAGTCTGAGACGCAATTTCCCGGTGACTCAGGTCTCCGAAATAGGCCTTTTCGATCAAGTCTCTTTGCGCGTCAGGCAACGCCTTCAAGGCAGTGCGCAGCTGCGCGGTTTCTTGTTGCAAGACGATCACGTCGTCCTGATCAGGTTCGGACTCGGGGCCCCAGCCCAGTTCTTCCGGTTCGGGGCGCCGTTGCTTGCGCAGGGCGTCGATGCGTTTGTTCCGTGCGATGGTGAACACCCATGTGGCCACCGTTGCCCGGGTCGGATCGAACAGATGGGCCTTGTGCCACAAGGTCGCCATCACCTCTTGCGCACATTCCTCGGACATGGTCGCGTCCGAGCCTGACTTCATCAGGAACGCCTTGATCCGCGGCGCAAAATGCTGGAACAGCTCGGCAAAAGCCGCCTGATCCTGCGCATCCCGAATGCGCCTGACATGGTCCACCCACTCAATCCTGGTGTCGCAACTGCTTTGTGTTCCGTTCACCTGTCTACCCTTGATGCGTTTTCTTGTGCGCCAAGGCTTGAGGACGGCGGGTGTAGCCGCCGGCTCGTCCAAGGTCACGGTGTCTATCTCGGTAAACATAACCACAATACGGTTGGTGTCCCAAGCCGGATCACTCTGAAGCGATATTTTTGATCCAATCCTGGCTGGATGCCGTATTCTAAGTAACAGAAACCTTCAGAAAACCACGCCCCTCCGGGCGGTTACAAGCGGGTCGGACCATATCGAATGACACAGACCGTTGATCATGTTGCGGGCCATACCTTTCACGGGCGCAAGGGGGCGATCGAAAACGCCTTCCGCTATTCGGTCGACTACATTCTTCTGAACCCTGAACGCGATCTGACCACTCCGGCGCTATTTTCGGTGAACCGGGCCAATCTTGCCAACTGGCGGTCGCAGGATCACGGGGGTGAGCCGGGCCAGGGCGACGGTGCCGCCTGGCTGCGCGCGCGGTTTGATCAGTTGCAGGTGGCGCAACCGGCGCGCCTGATGTTGCTGACGCAGCCTCGGGTTCTGGGGCATGTGTTCAACCCGGTCAGCTTCTGGTTCTGTTTTGATGGACAGGATGTGCTTAATGCGGTGGTGGCCGAGGTGACCAACACCTATGGCACGCGCCACAGCTATCTGTGCCACAAGCCCGGTTTTGCGCCCATCGAAGTGACAGACAGGATGGTGGCTGACAAGCTGCTGCATGTTTCGCCCTTCCAGAAGATCGAGGGCAGCTATACCTTCCGTTTCGACTATCGCCCCGAACGTGTTGGCGTTTGGATCGAGTATACCCGCCCCGAGGGCGGATTGATCGCCACCCTGACCGGGACACGCCGTCCGCTGACCAACCGGGTGATCCTGTGGTCGCTGCTGCGCCGCCCATTTGGTGCGCGGCGGACCTTTGCGCTGATCATCTGGCAAGCACTTAAACTTTGGGTGAAAAAAGCCACCTTTCGCCCGTTCAGAACCGCACCGGTGCCGGATCAGCCGGTTTCGCGTGTGCGCCTGCGCTAACGCGTTTGTTCAAGATCAAAGACTCGGGCTCTGCCTAGTGGTTGTTTCATTCGAAAGCCGCGAACACAGGAGTCGGGTCATGTTGGAAATTTCAGCAAGAAAAGTTGCTCAGGTTGCGCTGATGGGGCGCGAGCTGAATCGGGCCGAGGGCGAGTTGCGCGCGTTCATTGATCACATGAGCGAGGACGAACAGGCCGAACTGGTGGCTATCATGTGGATCGGGCGTGAAAGCTTCTTCGCCGAGGATCTGGTCGAAGCCATCGCCACCGCAAGGGCCGAAGCCTCAACCCCCTGTGCTGATTACCTGATCGGAACGCCGCACATGTCAGATCATCTGGAAAATGGTCTGGATGCGCTAGGGGTATCGGCCGAGGACGTGGAAAATGATCTGATGTAGGCACCAGTTTTATTGCCGTCACGCCACCTGATGGGCGTGACGGTCATCTCAGTTGGAATGGTCAATGATCGCGAGGTGCTGCGCCAGCCGGTCGATTTCAGCCATCCAGCCCTGCACCAGTTTCGGATCATTGGGGGCCGCATGAACGCCTGCCGGAATAGCGCGGTTCAAGACGGCTTCGACAGCCAGTGAAACGGGGACCGAGACCAGCCGCGCCATTGCCGTGCCGCGGTCGTCACCCCAGGCATCCATCACATAGGTTTTGTGCCAGACCGGAACGCCGTCTTTTTCCGCCTTCAGGCCCACACACAGAACCACACGGTCCGGCTCGCCCTCGTCATAGGCGTTGTCGGCCCAGAACTGGTCCGACATCTCCTTCAGGCGTGCATCGCCTTCGGGGCCGGACAGGGTTTCGATTTCGGCAAACACACCCGACCACGCATCGGCCCAGCCATTCAGACGCAGCGTACCGCGGACGAATTCCTTGACCGGCCAGTGATCCTCGAAATGGTACTGCGCCATGAACGGGATCGAGTCGCGGTTCGGATAGACCTCAAAGCTTTCGGGTGTGGGCAGGGGTGCGATATAGCTGGTAATCGCATCCCATGGGCGCGCCACGTCCAGCGGAGCATAATTGCGAATTGATTTCGATGGTGAACGCAACGCCTTGAGCACACCCAGCGGTGACCAGCTGAACTTGTACCGGAACGGGTTCGGATGCTTGGGGATGCCACCGCAATAAGAGATGAAACTCAGGTGGTTCTGCGGGTCGAACGCGTCCGAAGCGCGATAGTCGTCGATCAGTGCATGAGCCATCAGGTGATCGATGCCCGGGTCCAGCCCGCCCTCGTTGACCAGCGCCACCCCGGCTTCGCGGGCCGCCTCGTCCAACGCGCGCATCTCGGGGGCGATATAGGAGGATGAGACGAAATTCGCCTGTTTCGCGATTGCAAGCTCGGCCAAGGGCACGTGCCAGTCGCCGGGCAACATCGAAACGATGACATCGCCCTGTTCCAGCACCGCCGCCAAGGCGTCGATGTCAAAAACGCGGATATCGCTGGTCAGGTCACCAACTTCGGCCTTGGCCTTTTCGATTGTCCGGTTCCAGACCGTGACCTTGTGCCCGCCTTCGATCAGGCGGCGTAAGCCGGGAATGGCCGACAGGCCGGTGCCACACCAGTGAATCGTCATGTGAAAACTCCTTTACGGCTGTTCAGCCAAACCTCAGTTTTGCAATCACGATCGCGCTGACAAGCAGGATCGAGATCACATTACCCAATATCAGCGGCCATGCCGCAATCATCACTCCGTAAATCAGCCACAGGCTCAGCGTGGCCAGAATCAACAGGTTCGCCGGCATAGACAGATCCTTGGTCTCGCGGGAGCGCCAGGTCTTTAGGGTTTGAGGAAGCCAACATACAGTGCCCAGCACCGCAGCCGCGCCTCCGATCAGGTGTTCCATGAGTGGCTACTCCTAGACATGGTTGTCGAAAGTATCGCGGGCCCGGCCCCAGACGCCGCTGTCCAGATCGGTCAGGGTCAGCAGAGAAGGCAGAAGCTGTGCTGCATAATCTTCCGAGCTTTCGACCGGTAGCATCGACGGCAGATTGTCGATTGCAACTACATCAAGAACCGGATTGGTCGCCACGCGCAGGGCAGGTGCCTCCCAAGTTGTTGCTCGGTCATAAACCGGAACAGGGTTATAATCGCTGTCGGGGTCACAGGCGACATCGCCGATGGCGGTCAGCTTGCGGTCAGCGGCCAGTGCCTCATGTGGGACAAAAATCGGCGTACCTGGGCGCGCGAAGATACAGTTCAGGAACAGGTCGTGGTCCAGGATTTCAGGGAACGGCCCACCGCTGGCGGTTTCGGCCATGTCCCACTTGGTGACACTGACACCCATCGCCGTGCAAAGGTCGCTGGCGCCGGTGCCCACGCGGCCAAGAGCACCGATGACGATGGCCCTTGGTCTATTGGCCTCGATGGCATCTAGTTCAGCCAGAAGCTCGGAATTCAACGCGTCCTTGCTGGGATAGACACCAACCGGAGGGCATTCCGCGCCCCGCTGCTGCGCGGCCCAAGTCTTGAGTGTCACCGCAGCCCCGGCATAGCCGGCCCAATAGCCAAAGGCGGCGACTCGGCGGCCGTTTTCGTCGACAAGATATTCCAGATCATACAGCGTTCCGCCCCCGGCCTTGAACCGTTCTAGCAGCGCCCGGCCGGAATGCTGACCCTTATAGGCATGGCCGAACATGATGTGGAGGTGGGGCAGGGGCGTGCCATCCTCGGGCAGTTCCTTGAGGCCAAAGATGATCGCGTCCTTGGGTGCATCTGGCCAGGAGTTCTCGGGCGCGATCTCGCAGCCAGCAGCCTTGTAACCGTCGATGGGGATGGCGCGAACATGGCTTTCCTCGACCGTTACGCGGATGCCAGCAGCGATCAGCGCCAAAGCGCCTTCAGGGGTCAGCCCGACCCGTTCTTCGTTCGGGCGCTGTTCGGCCCGGACCCATAGATGCGTCATATTTTGTCCCCTTTATCAGAGCATTCCGGCGGCACGTACGGCTTTCAGCGAAGCGCGCGCTTCTGCCGCCTCACGAAAGGCGACGATCTTGGGGTAGGCTGCGATGTCGACGCCGTCGCCTTCCAACCAACTGCAAACCACATACAAATAGGCATCGGCAAGCGAGAACGCCTCGCCCAGCACAAACGGTCCACGCAGACCGTTCGAACAGATATAGTCGCAGGACGCTGCCATGGTCTGCGCGACTTTTGCCGTCATATCCTTCCAGCTGGATTTCTTGTCGGCCCACCGCGCGCCGCGCAGCTTATGGGCGTGGTTCACATGCATGGTCGAGGCAAGGTAATACATCACCTCGCGCATCCGGGCGGCCATGATCGGGTCCGCAGGCACCAGCCCGGCCTTCGGAGCCATTGCTGCGATGAACTCCAAAAGTGCCCCGGTTTCGGTCAAAATCCCACCGTCAACCACCAGCGCCGGAACCCGGCCTTTTGGGTTGATCTGCTTGTAGGCGGATTTGGTTTGCTCTCCACTGGCAAAGTCCAGTTGGATCGCCTCATAGTCCAGCCCGGCCTCTTCCAGTGCAATCGCAACGGCGACCGAAATCGTGCGAGGGGCATAGTAAAGTTGCATCACAAAGCCTCTGGTTTGGGGTTACAGGTGGGTCTGTGCAAACTGCCGGTCTGGTGCTTCCAGATGCGGAACGGCATTGAACAGAACCGGGCTGAGCTGTGTACCTATCGGGTATAAACGGTGCATTGACGTGTTCATGATGGCAAGAGCCACCCGCGCCATGGCTGGGATATCCAGCCCCATCGCCTGCCGGACAACCATCGAAATCAACCCGCCCGAGGTCACAACGATGGCAGGGCCGCCTTCGGTTCCGATATCGGTCAGCGCGTCGCGCACCCGGGTTTCGAATTCCTCGAAGGTTTCCGGTGTGTTTTTGATGGCGCCATCGGCCCAGGCGGCAAAGGTGCGGGGCAGATGCTCGACAAAACCTTCGCGATCAGTGGGCACTTTCACTCCGTGCTGTTCCTCGAACAGCTGCGCGATGGTGAAATACTCGATCTCGTTCAGCCGCGGATCGCGGATCGGATCAGTCAGCCCCATGCTGGCGGTGGTCTCGGCGTGGCGGATCAGGGTGCCGCAATAGACCCGGGGAAAATGGCTGCGTGTGTCCTGGAGATGCGCCCCCAGCCAGCGGGCCTGCTGATGTCCCAGATCGCTGAGCTTGTCATAGTTCTTTTCGTCGCGCGCGGTGGTATTGGCCTGCCCGTGACGCACCAGTGTGATATGTGACATGTCGGTCCCTCTTGCGTGGCAAGTCTTAGGACAGGTCTAGGTCCGGGGCCAGAGCCGTTCGTTGCGGTTTGGAAATTATTCTCGCTCACCCCCGAATCTGGCCGGGCGGTATTGTTGTTGACTCGCAAGACCGTCCACAGGAACCTTGGTGATATCAGACTGTCCTGCAAATTCATCGTTGCAAGCTATTCGATGACCTCGGAAAACTGGCTTGGGAAAGGATTTATTTATGACGGATATTAGGCGCACGCCTTTGCATGGTTTGCATGTTGAGTTGGGTGGGAAGTTGGTTGATTTTGCGGGCTG
>NZ_JBXWOJ010000018.1:0-66432 GCF_059610805.1 Ruegeria sp. CDSC025
CCAATCTCCTGAATCGGCTTCTTCTTCGCCTCACGCGCAATTTCGATGTCAGATTTATAGCTCATTGGGTTTCGGTCTCCCTGCATAAAATAGGCCAATAGTGTTCCAACCAGAACGGCAAGGAGCCGAACCAGATTCGCATATATTTTTCTTTAAAGTAAATATTTATTCCCTAGGGTCAATATGCGAGTTTAACACTCCCTGAAAGTGCTACTCGATTCATCATTAGGAAACAGAGGCTGGCCACAGCGATCAGGCGTATCTTTTCCGACCCGCGCTGAGACCAAGCAACCAATCTTCAACGATGCGCTGCTCTGGGAAAGCTTTGTGAAGAGGCCTTTTTAACAGGTAGTATCCGGACTGTGTTCGCACTGATGCGCCCTGAACCGGTCTGACCAAGGTGCCGCTTTCAAGCAATGGGTCAACAAGATGGGCCCAACCCAATGCAATTCCCAGTCCATCGACAGCTGCTTGCACTGACAACGGATAGGTATTGAACTCCACTGCCTGTTCCATCGAGGACGTCGATACCCCATTGCCACTGAACCAAGTGCGCCATGTCATCCACTCTGCATGACCACTGGCGACTTCAATAAGGTCCAGTTCCGGCAGCGCAGATATATCTGCCGCTTTGGGGTTGCTCTTGAGATACTCTGGGCTGCAGACCGGAAATACGGTTTCTCCGAACAAAAGCTGTGCCTCGTATCCCGGCCAATCGCCATCTCCACGCAGGATCGTCAAGTCCATCGAATCCGACAGGCACTCTGCGTCGCTGTCAGAAGAGACCAGCGAAATACGGATGCGGCCATTTGATTTGTTGAACTTGCGAAGTTGCGGCATCAGCCAAAGAGACGCGACAGAGTTGGTGGCGGAGATCGATACCGTGTTGGCCTGATGTTTGGCCAGCATATCCCGGCTGACATCCCGCATCAGGTCCAGCGACTTCTCCACGGTTGCCAGCAGGATGGCCCCTTGTTGGGTAAGCGAAACAGATCGGTGCCCTCGCACAAACAACGGCACATCATAGTGTTGCTCTAGCAACCGCACTTTGCGGCTGATCGCCGTTTCAGAGATGTTCAGAACCTTACTGGCCTGCGCAAAGCTCTGCGCCTTTGCGGCAGCTTCAAACGCCAACAAATAGTCGAGCGGCGGAAGGACTTTCCCTGTGACTGAAGTTTTCTTTGGCATTTCAGAGCGGATTCCCGAACTGGACGTTATAGCGATCGAAAAACATTTGGCCTCATCTGCGGGCAATCGATCAGGCAACTAATTGTTAAGATAGCAAAAAGTCGGGTTAGCCTCAAGAATTTATGGTCAAAGACCCTCAAATTTCTGTTCTGCGTCTGGGGCGATTCTGCGCAGAATGCACAAATTCGGGGCCGGAAGAGTCCACAACCTAAAAAATGAACATCACTCAGGGAGCAAACATGAAACTTACAAACCTCCTTTCTGCTGCAACTTTGGCAGCAGTTGCGGGAACAGGGGCGACTGCAGAAGACAGCAGCGACCCGATCGTGATCCCAATTCACAATTGGTCCAGCCAGATCGTGATGTCGAACGTTGTCGGCCTGATCTTTGAAGAGATGGGCAACAACGTCGAATACGTCACCACCGACAGCCAGGCGGTCTATGAATCGGTGCGCCTGGGCGATGTGGCGTTGGAGATGGAAGTCTGGGAAGGCGCGTTTGGCGCGTCCTACAGGGCGGCATTGGAAAAAGGTGGCCTGCATGACGCAGGCGATCATGACGCCGTTACACGTGAGGATTGGTGGTATCCCATGTGGACCAAGGAATCCTGCCCGGGCCTGCCAGATTGGAATGCATTGAACGACTGCGCACACCTGTTCGCGACAGCCGAAACCGGCGACAAGGGTCGGTATCTGGATGGTCCAGTTGACTGGTTGAAGCATGGTAAAGAACGCGCCGAAGCACTTGATCTGAACTTTACCGTGATCAATGCGGGTTCCGCCGCAGCCCTTTGGGCCGAGATAGGCGCGGCTGAGGCCGACAAAACACCGGTACTGGTTTTTAACTGGACGCCAAACTTTGCCGAAGCCGTCTGGCCTGGTGAGTTCGTTGAGTTCCCAGCATGGGAAGACGGATGCGACAAAGACCCAGCCAAGGGTCCTAACCCGAATGCGTTGTATGATTGCGGCAACCCCGCCGAAGGTTACCTGAAAAAGGCAGCCTGGGATGGTATGAAAGACAAATGGCCGGCCGCGTATTGCGCCCTGACAGAGATTTCTTTCACCAATCCGCAGATTGCTGAGATGGCGAAGCTGGTCGATACTGATGAGCTTGAACCGGAAGAAGCCGCCGAAGAATGGCTGGACGCCAACCGCGCTGTCGTCGATCCTTGGATCAGTTCCTGCAGCTCATAATCCGGCTACATCCACCGAAACTGGCGCGGCCTTGACCATCTGATCGATGCAAGGCCGCGCTCAACAAGAAAGTTAGGCAGCCATGTCCGCCACAGCGCCTGTCATCTCAGCCAAAAATGTATGGAAACTGTTTGGGCCCTCGCCAGAGAGCTACCTGAAGTCCATGCCCGCTGGCCGCGGTTTTGATGAAATCCGTGCAGATGGGTATATCGCCGGTGTCAAGGATGTCTCGATTGAGGTTGGCCGTGGCGAAATGCTGGTCATCATGGGTTTGTCAGGGTCAGGCAAGTCGACGCTGGTACGTTGTTTTTCGCGCCTGCACGACATTACAGGCGGAACGATTGAGGTTGACGGTCAGGACATCATGAGCCTGAGCGAGCGCGATCTGATTGAATTGCGCAGAAACAAGATGGGCATGGTGTTTCAGTCTTTCGGACTGCTGCCACATCGCACGGTTTTGGACAACGTGGCCTTTCCGTTGGAAATGCGCGGACAAGATCGTCATGATCGGCGCGAACGCGCGCTGGAAGTCATCAAGTTGGTGGGCCTTGAAGGTCGGGAAGAATACTTCCCACGGGAATTGAGCGGCGGCCAACAGCAAAGAGTCGGAATCGCCCGGTCGCTCGCCATTGAACCCGATATCTGGTTTCTGGACGAGCCATTCTCGGCGCTTGATCCACTGATCCGCCGCGAAATGCAGGATGAATTCCTGCGATTGCAAGAGATGCTGGGCAAAACCATCGTTTTCATCACGCATGATTTTGACGAAGCGCTACGTCTGGCAGACCGGATTGCAATCATGCGCAACGGCGCGGTCGAACAATGTGACACCCCCGACAAGATTGTGATGAACCCTGCCACCGAGTACGTGGCCAAGTTTACCGAAGATGTCGACAAGGCCCGGGTCGTACATGCCAAAGGCCTGGCAAAACCTGTGAACGGTCATGCCTTGGAGGGCGCACCAATCAATGGTGGATCAACCATTCACGAACTGGCGCGGGTTCTTGTCAACGATAACCGCATTCTTTTGCCGGTGGCGGATGACAATGGCGTTGTCACCGGTGTTCTGGAACGTGACGCCGCATTGAATGTTCTGCTTGGAGCTGAATGATGGCGGCGCTGTCCACCGAAGTACCGGACACTTCAGACGGGACGTGGGGAAAAACCAGAGTCCTGACTACACTTCTGGTCGCCGCCTTCGTGCTGATCGTTGCCAAAGCTGTCGGAGTTCTGCCCGAATGGCTAAACCGCATCCCCGAAGCCGCGATTCCGCCGACGGCGCAGGTTCTGGATGCAGTCTTCTACTTTATCCAAAATGATCTTGGCCTGATCTATGTCACACGATTTATCGCCGAAGGTCCGCTTGAGTTCCTGCTGGATACGTCAGCGAACCTTCTGGAAGGCAAGCGCCGTTGGCCCAATCTAGGTCCGATCCCATGGTCCGCAATCGCCGCAGTGGCAGCCGTCGTCGGCTACGCCGTAGGTGGTTGGCGTCTGGCCGCATTAGGCGCGGGAACCTTCATCTGGACGGCCGCGATCGGGCAGTGGAAGATCGCCATGCAGACGATGTCTGTCATCGTGGTTGCCGCACCGCTGGCGTTTCTTTTGGGCTTGATACTGGGCATCGCCGCCTGGAAATACAGCTGGTTCGAGCGGATGCTGAAACCCATGCTGTCCGTGCTGCAAACCCTGCCCTTCTTTACGTATCTCTTGCCAGCAGTGATCTTTTTTAAGGTCGGACCGACAGCTGGGGCCGTCGCAACAATTACTTTTGCCATCCCGCCGATGATCCTGATGACCACTCTGGGCTTGAAAAAAGTCAGCCCCGAAGTGATCGAAGCAGGCCAGATGTCTGGATGTACCAAATGGCAGATGTTGCGCCACGTCTACGTTCCAGCCGCGCGGACCGAGGTTCTGGTCGGCGTCAATCAGGTGATCATGTTGTGTCTTGCGATGGTTGTTCTGACCGCCTTTATCGGAATGCCCGGTCTTGGCGCGAAACTGCTGGCGATGATGGGTAGTTTCAAGCTGGGCCGTTCTTTCGAGATTGGCGTAACCATCGTCCTTCTGGCTGTCACGTTGGATCGGATGTCAAAGGCCTGGGTCGTCAAACAGCCAGTGCACTTCGAACGCGGCACCCCGTGGTGGAAGCGCCACCAGATTTCGCTGGTCGCACTGGGTCTGTTTGTTGGGTTCACTCTGCTGTCTCAGGTCTTCCCGATCCTGGCCGAAATTGGCCGCAAGCAGCATCTCAGCCAGGGCAAAGAAATCGACGTGGTTATCAAGTCGTTCCTGGCCATCGACATGATCAAAGGGACAACCGAATGGTTACGCTGGTTTCTGAACGTCAAGGTTCTGATTCCATTCCGGAATACGCTACTCGCCATTCCAACTCCCGCGTTCATCCTGCTGGTTGTTTCCTTTGCTTATTGGGTTGGTGGCCGAAAGCCCGGCATCTACGCAGCAGTCTTCTTTACGATTGTCGCGTTCTCGGGCTGGTGGGATCGGTCGGTTATTACTTTGTATACCGTGATCTCGGCCGTTGCGCTGGCAACCATGATCGGTATCCCCCTGGGCGTTGTCGCTGCGCGGTCCGCGCGTTGGTCCAAGAGCATTTTGCTGGCTTGCGACACTGCGCAAACCTTCCCCAGCTTCATTTACTTGATCCCTGCGATCATGTTGTTCGGGGTCAATGATGTCGCGGTTGTGTTCTCGATTCTGATCTTCGCCGCCGTCCCGCTGATCCGGTACACTATTATTGGCCTCAGCAACGTGCCGCCGGAAATGACCGAGGCAGCAGATATGTCCGGCTCGACCCGCCGGCAAAAGCTTATGTCGGTTCAGTTCCCTCTGGCGCTGCCAACTATGGCGGTCGGGTTTAATCAAGCCATCATGTTCGCCTTCTTCATGGTCATTATCGCGGCCTTCATTGGAACGCAGGACCTGGGGCAGGAACTTCAACGAACTCTGGCAGGTACCGAACTGGGCAAGAACTTTGTGCTCGGCATGAATGTCTCGCTGATGGCGCTTACCTTCGACATGGCGATCAGCAGTTGGGCTGATCAGCGCAAAAAGCGGTTGGGGCTCGACTAAGATGGCACAACAGCAGAGCGCACGCACCGTTATCCGCTTCGATGACCCCGGATTTGTCCGGATGCGGATGGACGGCCTGCCCGATGCGCAGGTCTGGTGGAAGAATATCAGTTTCGATGAAGAAACCGGACAAGGCAGCTATCTGATGAAGATGGCGCCAGGCACACGTTCGAACCCTCATGTCCATTACGGGCCGGAAGAGTTCTTTGTGCTTGAGGGCGATCTGACCGACCACGACGGGTTTCGATATCGCAGCGGCGATTTTGTCAGCCTTGCTGCCGGGTTCAGCCACTATTCGCGAACCGAGGCGGGATGCCTCTTGGTGGTTACCCATCGTGGTGCAACCGAAGCCATTCAGGAAAACACACTATGAATGTGAAGCCGGTCTTCGAAGTTCCATTCGAACGCAGCGGGGTTCTGGCCCCCGGCCTTCCGATCCTGCCGCATGGAACGGAACGCCACCCGATCCCCGGAATGGGGTCGCGCGCGGTACCGGTGTCCAAGGGCGATACCATCACGCTGCTGGACCGCGATGGGATGCAACCGGCTGAGATGGTCTTCTTTTCTCCTGACCGAAGCTCCGATGCAGCCATGCTGGGCACACAGGGGCATGGACGGCCCGAAGGTTTGATCGCAACCCTCGCAAATGGATCAGCATCTGGCAAAAAAGTTCTGCGTGCATTGGAAATCGCGGGCTTCGACATCGGAAAAGGCGACGCAATCCGGGCATTCGCTGGCGGTTCACGCCCGGGCGACATGGTGCATTTCGTGGCGGAAAGCGATGGTCTTTTGATTGTCGCTGCACCAGGCAAGGCTATGCGCCCTGAGGACAACAACCCTCCTACGGATATCATCTTGTACATCCAGCGCTCAGCGCCCGGATTGGAAAAGCCCGATGTCGGACCGCCCGATCCGCTGGCCGATCCGCTTAAGGATTTCAATATTCAGCCGGGAAATGCGCACTCATATGAAGTGAAGGCCGGTGAATTCATCCAGATCGTCGATATTCGTGGCCGAGAGTGTTCCGATTTTCAGGCCTTCAGCCGCCGCGCACTGGATCAGGGGATCGAGCGTGAAATCGACCCGACAACAACACGCAGCCTGATGGGCAGCTTGTATCCTCAACCCGGGATTTTCTCAAAGTACTGGTCAGTAGATCAAGAGCCTTTGATCGAAATCGTTCAAGATACCTGTGGGCGCCATGACACGTTCGGTCTGGCCTGTACGGCGCGATATTATGAAGACCTTGGCTATCCCGGCCATGTGAATTGTTCGGACAATATCAACAAGGATCTGGACCAATATGGCATCAAGCCGCGCGGTGGCTGGCCAGCGATCAACTTCTTTTTCAACACGATGCTGGATGACACCAACGCCATTGGCATGGACGATCCGTGGTCGCGACCCGGTGACTTCGTCCTGCTGCGCGCCCTGACCGATCTGGTTTGCGTCAGCACCGGCTGTCCCTGCGATATCGACCCGGCAAATGGCTGGAATCCAACAGACATTCAAGTGCGAACCTATAAGGCGACTGAGGATTTCAAGCGGTCCTATGGCTATAGAAAATCTGCGGAGGCGGATGTGGAAGAAACTAAGAAAACAGCATTTCACGACTGCTTTGCACGGCACACCCGTGATTTCGTCGAATACAATGGCTATTGGCTGCCCAACACGATGACCAATCATGGCGCGATTGCCGAATATTGGGCTTGCCGGGACAAGGTTGCTGTCATGGACCTCAGCCCGCTGCGCAAATACGAAGTCGTGGGACCTGACGCCGAAGAACTGATGCAGCTTTGCGTGACCCGCAACATGAAAAAGCTGAGCGTTGGTCAGGTCGTTTATACGGCCATGTGCTATGAGCACGGCGGTATGATCGACGATGGCACCGTCTACCGGTTGGGTGAGACGAACTTCCGCTGGATCGGTGGGAATGACACCAGCGGGTTGTGGCTGCAGGAACAGGCGCTCAAACGCAATATGAATGTCTGGGTGCGCAACTCTACGGACCAGTTGCACAACATTGCAGTTCAGGGGCGGCATAGCCGCGACATACTTTCCAAGATATTCTGGACACCGCCTCAGCAACCAACGATCGACGAACTGCCGTGGTTCCGGCTTTCGGTCGCGCGGGTTGGTGATGTGCAGGGGACTTCTGTTGTAATTTCTCGGACCGGCTATTCCGGAGAGCTTGGGTATGAAATCTTCTGCCACCCCAAGGATGCCGTCGAAATCTTTGATCGTGTCTGGGAGGTGGGCCAAGAGTATGGCATTGCGCCTCTGGGCCTGGGCGCATTGGACATGTTGCGGATCGAGGGCGGTCTGATCTTTGCCGGGTCAGAATTCGACGATCAGACCGATCCGTTCGAGGCCGGCATCGGCTTTACTGTGCCGCTGAAATCAAAGACCGACGACTTCATTGGGCGGGCGGCGATAGAGGAGCGCAAGGCCCACCCACACCGCAAACTGGTTGGATTTGAGATCGAAGGGGGTACGGTCCCCTCACCCGGTGACTGCGTGCGCGTTGGGAAAGCGCAGGTCGGAGAGATTACCAGCGCGATGAAATCACCCATCCTCGGCAAGGTCATCGCTTTGGGTCGGGTTTCTGTTACCCATGCCATCGTTGGAGCGGACATCGAAATCGGGCAGCTGGACGGCCAACAAAAGCGGTTGAAAGCCAAGATCGTGCCATTCCCGCATTTCGATCCAACAAAGGAACGTGTGAAGGGAATGTACGCAGAAGCGACGGTTCCGAACGCTGCAGAATAGCGACGGTGGTCTGACATCAACTTCTACCCGACCAAGGAATGCTGATGCTCGGACCTCATGCAACTCGAGTGGTGGCATTCCAAGTCAAATGCCTCTGGGCAGTGACATTGGATTGTTAAGGCTGAGCGGTCGGCCACGAACCACTGCAAGCCTTATTGCTTGGGTACCAAAAAAAAAATCTTTTGCTTCAGTGAGCTTTCGAACGCGTTGCTTTGCGCGCTTCCCGAGTGTGCCACTGAGATTTCGAAACAACAAATTGGATCCGCTGAAATGCCCTGCGGCATCGCCAATAAAGCGTTTCTGCCGGATAGCGTAACATGTAGGGGCTAATTCCATTTGTCCCGTCACAGAATTCATCGGCAAAAATAATGACGTCCATGCCGCATTCGCGAGCAAGCTTGGTGAGAATGCTAACCCACCGCCAAACGGTCCTGCATCCTGTCCGAGGCCATGGCGGACAGAGCGACCATTGTTGCGGCTGTTCCCAGAACCATTGCCAAACCACCGATCTGGTAAGTGAGGCCAGACAGCACTGTGCCCAGCAATCGGCCAGCCGCGTTGGCCATGTAATAGAAACCGACATCCATCGTGACCCGCTCGGCCTGAGAAAAGGACAGGATCAGATAGGAATGCAGCGAAGAGTTCACGGCAAAGATCACTCCAAAGATCAGCAAGCCGATCACCAGCGTAATGGTCAGCCAAGTGGCGGGCCCCGAGGATAAGGCTACAGCGACGGTCAGGGCGGCAGGCACGCAGAACAGGGTTACGGCCCAATCGCGCGCGGCGCGGATCAATTGGGGCTCGGACCGGTCAGAGGCGCGCAGGATCTTCGGGGCGCTGGCCTGAACTGCGCCGTATAGGATGATCCAGGCCGCCATGAATGTCCCGATCATGAAAAAGGCCGCTCGGTTCCCGGTTTCGGACCCGTCGGACAATACCGCATAGAAATAGATCGGAATCCCGACCACAAACCACACATCGCGCGCGCCAAACAGAAACATGCGGGACAAGCACAGCCAGTTGATATTGGGGGATTTCGAAAAAACCTCAGAGAATTTTGCGCCTTTACGCCCTTTGGGCAGGCCCGGCGGCATGAATAGAACGACCGCGATCAGGATGACGCCCAGCACCATAGCCATGGCCAGCACCGCCCAGTTAAAGCCAAACGTTGCCAACAGACCTGCGCCCAGCAAAAAGCCCAGCCCTTTGACCGCGTTCTTGGACCCGGTCAGCAGGGCAACCCAGCGAAACAGGCCGCCATCCTCGGTCGGGGCCAGCAGTTTCACGGCGGATTTCGAAGACATCTTGGCCAGATCCTTGGCCACGCCGCTGGCACCCTGAACGATCATGACAAAGGCCACTTTAGCTGGAATGGCCCAATTAGGGTCTAGTTGAGTCAGCAGCAGCAACGCCCCCACCTGCAGGCCAAGCCCCGCATAGAGCGTCGAGGTCAACCCGAACCGAGCCGCAATCCAGCCCGCCGCCAGATTGGTGCCGATACCGGCAATTTCATACAGAACAAACAGATAGGCCAGCTGGACCGGCGAGAAGCCCATCGTATGAAAATGCAGCAGCACCAGCATACGAAGCGCGCCGTCGGTCAGCATGAATGCCCAATAGGCTGCCGTGACCGCGATATAGGCGGACAACCCTTCGGGCTTCTGGGTCACAGCGCGGCTCCGACCATGAGCGCGACGTCGACCAGACGGTGCGCGTATCCCATCTCATTGTCATACCAGGCGTAGATCTTTACCTGGGTGCCGTTCACCACCATCGTCGACGGGGCGTCGATGATCGAAGAACGCTGATCATTGGTATAGTCGGTCGACACCAGAGGGCGGGTTTCATAGCCCAGAATACCCTTCAAATCTCCATCGGCGGCTTCTTTGAATAACGCGTTGACCTCTTCGACGGTTGTTTCCCGCTCTACTTCGAACACGCAATCGGTCAGCGAGGCATTCAGCAGCGGCACCCGGACCGCGTGACCGTTCAGCCGTCCTTGGAGTTCCGGGTAAATCAGGGTGATTGCCGTGGCTGAGCCGGTGGTGGTCGGGATCAGTGAGTTCAGAGCCGACCGCGCGCGGCGCAGGTCTTTGGCCGGGCGATCCACGATAGTCTGCGTGTTCGTTACGTCGTGGATTGTGGTCATCGACCCGTGGCGAATGCCGATATTCTCATGGATCACCTTGACCACCGGCGCCAGGCAGTTGGTGGTGCAAGAGGCAGCCGTCACGATGTGATGCGCGCTCGGATCATATGTACCTTCGTTCACGCCCATCACGATATTGGCGGTCGGGCCATCCTTGACCGGTGCCGAGACGACAACCTTCCTGACGCCTGCATCAAAATATGGCGCCAGCTTGATCTCGGTTTTGAAGGCGCCTGTGCAGTCAATCACCACGTCGACCCCGTCCAGTGGCAGCGCGTTCAGGTCGCGGGTACCGACAAACGGCAAGTGCATACCCTCTATGGTGACGCTGTCTTTGTCATAGTCAAAATCTGCTTCCCAGCGTCCATGAACCGTGTCGAATTCCAGCAAATGCGCGTGCATTTCAGGATCACCGATCCCGTCATTGATCCAGGCGATCTTTGCGCCTTTCTCCAATAGTGGTTTCAGGGCCAGCTTGCCCATCCGGCCAAGGCCATTCACGGCGTAGGTTGTCATGTCATGTCCTCGTCAGATGTTCTGGCAATATCGTCGACAGCCGATTGCAAGGCGATCCGGTCGAGGCTTTCGACCGGCAGCGAGGTAAAGGCCTCGATCCTGCGCCTGAGCGAACCATAGGCGTTCTGGAAGGCCAGGCTTTTTTCAGCCTTCGTGCCTGTCGCCATGACCGGGTCGACCACGCCCCAGTGACCGCTGATCGGCTGGCCATCCCAGGCCGGGCATTCCTCATTCGCGGCCTGATTGCAGACGGTAAAGACAAAATCCATCTCGGGCACGTCAGAGGTGGCAAATTCTGACATATGTTTCGAGCGCAGAGCCGAAACATCATGCCCTTTGTCCTTAAGGACCTGCACCGCTATAGGGTTGAGCCCGGATGAAGGCTGCGTTCCCGCAGAATATGCGTTGAAACGCTCACCCGCCAGCGCGCGAAGGATAGATTCAGCAAATATCGAACGGGCGGAATTGCCAACGCACAGGAAAAGAACGTTATATTTTCGGTCCGCTGATCTGTCGCTTTCCCAGCCTGACGGGATACAGATTTCGGGGCGTCCGCGGCAGCAATCGTTCAGTAGGTAATCCAGCATCTGCTGCACATTCTGCATATCGATCGAGTAGAGCAAAGAGGTACCAGACCGATTCTGCCGGACCAGCCCCGCCTGTCGCAACGCGTTCAGATAGTTCGATAATGTGTTGGGCTTGATCCCCAGCCCCAAGGCAAGCTCTCCGGCCGGGACAGCGTCAGGAAAGCGTCGCATCAACATGCGAAACACTGAAAGCCGTTGCGGGTGACCCAAAGTCGCCAGTTGTTCTGTTGCTGTAATTTCCATATTTCATGAAATATCGAAATATATAACTGCAGTCAACCCGGTTCCGATTTCCAGTGCGCGCCGGACCCTCAAAGAACGGTGATAACGAAATGCGGAAACAGGTGCTTCTAAGGTCATGAAACCCGGGATTTCACCGCTTGCAAGCACCTGCACGAGGGTTTAAACGAGCCTCGCTTGCCTCAATAGCTCAGCTGGTAGAGCAGGTCCTTCGTAAGGACAAGGTCGGGGGTTCGAGTCCCTCTTGAGGCACCATTTACTTTCAGAGGTCAGCAGAAATCGCAACCACTTGAACGTAAAGTGATTTCCGCACTTCGAAGGGCTTTGTCTCGTCAACTTGCCGTTTGGTTTCTCACACCCGTTATTGGACGAAGGTGACATCGAAGAAGCCTTCGCCGATCAGCTACAATCGCCACGGATCTCCTCGGCAGATCATCGCACATGCGGTGTGGTTATACGTTCGCATCAATCTGATCCTGCGTAACGCCTTGGTGTTATGTAAAAAGTGGTGAGCCGTGCAGGATTCGAACCTGCGACCCACTGATTAAAAGTCAGTTGCTCTACCAACTGAGCTAACGGCCCACTCTTTTGTTTGGATCCTTTGGATCCGTGGCGCTCTGTAAGGCATTTTCCCGACTGGGTTCAAGGCCTTATTTCACACCTCGTTACGCCTGTAGTTTCTTTCGAAACGGCGTCCCGATAGGCGGCCTACTTAGGCAGGTGGCGCAAGGGGGTCAACCCCTTTTTTCACGAATCTGCGCCACAGGGTGGATTCCCATCCACAGCAACGTTATATGCCCGCCATGCAAGGAATTCAGAACACCGGATTGCCCTTTATGAAGATGCATGGGCTGGGCAATGACTTTGTCATTGTGGATGCGCGCGCGCATGAGGTCGGGGTGACACCAGCCTTGGCTCAAGCCATTGGGCATCGGCAATTTGGGGTCGGCTTTGATCAGCTCGCCGTCATCGAAAACGGCGCATCAGATGCCCATCTGGTGTTCTACAACGCCGATGGCTCGACCTCGGCCACCTGTGGCAATGCCACCCGCTGTATCGCGCGGTTTCTGATGGAGGAAACCGGCAAACAGACCCTGACGCTCACCACCGAACGGGGAACGCTCTATGCAAGCGATGCGGGGGACGGGCTGACTTCGGTTAATATGGGACTGCCGCAGCTGAACTGGCACGAGATTCCATTGACCGAAGACGTGGACACCTTGGAACTGCCGATCGAAGGCGCCCCAACCGCCACCGGCATGGGAAACCCGCATTGCACCTTCTTTGTCGACAATGCCGAGGCGATTCCGCTGGCAGAGTTCGGCGCTCGGTATGAATATCATCCGCTCTATCCAGAACGGACCAATGTACAAGTGGCACAGCTGATCGGTCCGGATCATATCCGCATGCGCGTATGGGAACGGGGCGTTGGCATCACCCTGGCCTCTGGCTCTTCGTCCTGCGCAACGGCCGTGGCCGCAGCCCGGCGCGGCCTGACCGGACGCAAGGTTCAGATCGAGCTGGACGGCGGCACGATTTGGATTGATTGGCGCAACGATGGCGTCTGGATGACCGGCCCTACCGCCCATGTCTTCTCAGGCCTGCTGACGCCGGAATTCCTGAGGTCGCTGGGATGAACCCGCCCAAATTCACCACGCTGGGCTGCCGCCTGAACGCCTATGAGACCGAGGCGATGAAAGAGCTGTCGCAACAGGCCGGTCTGACCGATGCGGTGGTGGTGAACACCTGCGCCGTGACCGCCGAAGCCGTGCGCAAGGCCCGGCAGGAAATCCGCAAACTGCGCCGCGAAAACCCGAATGCCCGGCTGATTGTGACCGGCTGCGCTGCGCAGACAGAACCGCAGACCTTTTCCCAGATGGAAGAGGTCGATGCCGTCATTGGCAACACGGAAAAGATGCGACCCGAAACCTGGAAAGGTATGGCGGCGGATTTCATTGGTGAAACCGAGGCCGTCCAGGTTGATGACATCATGTCGGTTACCGAAACCGCTGGCCACCTGATCGACGGGTTTGGCACTCGTTCCCGCGCCTATGTACAGGTTCAGAATGGCTGTGACCACCGCTGTACCTTCTGCATCATCCCATATGGCCGCGGTAATTCGCGCAGCGTCCCCGCGGGCGTTGTTGTGGACCAGATCAAGCGTCTGGTCGATAAGGGCTATAATGAGGTCGTTCTGACCGGCGTCGACCTGACCTCATGGGGGGCTGACCTGCCTGCCCAGCCAAAGCTGGGTGATCTGGTTATGCGCATCCTCAAACTAGTGCCTGATTTGCCGCGCCTGCGGATCAGCTCGATCGATTCGATCGAGGTCGATGAAAACCTGATGCAGGCCATTGCCACAGAACCCCGCCTGATGCCTCACTTGCATCTGTCGCTGCAGCATGGCGACGATCTGATCCTGAAGCGGATGAAACGCCGCCATTTGCGTGACGATGCGATCCGCTTTACCCAAGAGGCCCGCAAGCTGCGCCCCGAGATGACCTTTGGCGCTGACATCATCGCCGGTTTCCCGACCGAGACCGAGGCCCATTTCGAAAACTCGCTAAGGCTGGTTGCCGATTGCGATCTGACATGGCTGCATGTCTTCCCCTACTCCAAACGCGAAGGTACACCCGCCGCCCGCATTCCGCAGCAGGTCAACGGCAATGTCATCAAAACCCGCGCCGCCCGTCTGCGCGCCGCTGGCGAGGTGCAGATTGGCAAGCACCTGACCGCCCAGGTTGGCAAGGTACATCACATCCTGATGGAAAACCCGCATATGGGCCGGACCGCGCAGTTTACCGAAGTTACGTTCCAAACCCCTCAATCCGAAGGGCAGATCGTGACCGCGACGATCACCGGCTGCTCGGATACGCAGCTCAGCGCCTGATCCGCCTCTTCATCTGGCTAAAAATACCTCGGGGATGAATTGGCCGCAGGCCAAGAAGGGGCTGGCCCCTTCCACCCCCAAGCAACAAAAAACCCCCGCAACCAAAGGCGCGGGGGTTTTTAACTTTTCAGAAAAGGCGCTTAGTGTTTCTTTTTGCCTTTAACACCTGCCCACAGACGCTTGTTGACCAGGTACAACAGGACCGACAGAAGCGTCAGGAAGACTACACCGACAAAGCCCGAATACTTACGCTCCATCATCTTCGGTTCAGCCGTCCACATCAGAAAGGCTGCAACGTCTTCCGACATATGCTCGACGTCATTTGCGTGGCCATCGGCAAACTCGACCTGCTCATCCGACAGCGGGGGCGCCATCGAAATCCAACCACCGGGGAAGGCGGTGTTTTCGTACAGAATCGTTCCCGCTTCTTCCTTTTCGTGGCCGGTATAACCATCCAGCAACGAGGCGATGTATTCCGGGCCGCCCATGCCGTTGACCAGCTGGTTGATCCCCAGACCGTAAGGGCCGTGGAAACCTGCGCGCGCCTTGGCCATCAGGCTCAGGTCGGGTGCGCCAACGCCATCATTGGCGGGGAAATGGTCAACGGGTTTTGCCGGGCGGAAGTCGTCCAGCTCGGGGTCGAACACTTCAAAGTTGCCCGCCGCATAAGCGGTGACTTCGTCTTCCGAATAGCCCAGCGCTTCGAGGTCACGCAGAGGCACATAGCGCAGGCCGTGGCAGGCCGCGCAAACCTCGGTGTAAATCTGCAGGCCGCGCTGTAACTGGTGTTGATCCCAAGTTCCGAACGGACCTTCGAATGAGAATTGGAAGTCCTCGATATGCTGTTCGCCTCCGCCTGCCGCGTTAGACGCGACAGGAGCAAATGCGATAGCAAACGCGGCACCGATTGCAAGTTTCTTGAACATGTTTCCGGTCCCTCTTCTTACTCGGCCGGCGTGGCATCGGCGTCAGCCTTGCCATAATGCGCGTTGAAGTCTTCTTCGATGGTTTCCGGCTGTGCATCGGGTTTTTCGATGACACCCAGAACCGGCAGGATCACGAAGAAATAGCCGAACCAGTAGGCCGATGCGATTAACGAGAAGGTCGCATAGGGCTCTTCTGCGGGCATCGCACCCAGCCACATCAGGGCAAAGAAGTCGACGATCAGCAGGTAGAACCACCATTTGAACATCGGCCGGTATTTACCCGAACGTACGGTTGACGTGTCCAGCCATGGCGCCAGAGCCATAGCCAGGATCGCACCAAACATCGCCAGAACACCAAAAAACTTGGCGTCAATGATGCCGCCGGTGATGAAGCTGGCGAATTGAACAACCCAGACCTCGCCGGTAAAGGCACGCAGGATCGCGTAGAACGGCAAGAAGTACCATTCGGGCACGATATGTGCCGGTGTTACCAGCGGGTTGGCTTCGATGTAGTTATCCGGGTGGCCCAGATAGTTCGGCATGAAACCAACGATTGCCCAGAACACAACAAGGATGACCGCCAGTGCGAACAGGTCCTTGATCACGAAGTAAGGCCAGAAGGGCAGCGTGTCTTTCTCAGCCTCGGCTTTCGAACCGCGGCGAACCTCAACACCTGTCGGGTTGTTGTTGCCGGTGGTGTGGAAAGCCCAGACATGCACGATGACAAGCGCCGCAATTACAAAGGGCAGCAGGTAGTGCAGCGAGAAGAAGCGGTTCAGCGTGGCGTTGTCCACAGCCGGTCCGCCCAGCAGCCAAGTCTGGATCGCGTCACCCACAAACGGGATCGCACCAAACAGGCCGGTGATCACGGTCGCACCCCAGAAGGACATCTGACCCCAGGGCAGAACATAGCCCATAAAGGCAGTGCCCATCATGCAGAGATAAATCAGCATCCCGATGATCCACGTAACCTCGCGCGGGGCTTTGTACGAGCCATAGAACAGGCCACGGAAGATGTGGATGTATACCGCGACAAAGAACAGCGATGCGCCGTTCATGTGCAGATACCGCAGCATATAGCCGCCATTCACGTTGCGCATGATGTGCTCGATGCTAGCAAAGGCCAGATCAACATGCGGAGTGTAGTGCATCACCAGAACGATACCGGTGACAATTTGCAGGACCAGGCAAAACGCCAGGACGATGCCCCAGATCCACCACCAGTTCAGGTTCTTGGGGGTTGGGATCATCAGGGTGTCATAGATCAGGCCGACGATGGGCAGGCGGCTGTTCAGCCACTTCTCGCCACTTGTCTTCGGCTCATAGTGATCGTGGGGAATTCCGGACATCTGGGTCTCCCTTAGCCGAGTTTGATGGTGCTGGCGTCCGTCCACTCAGCGGGCGGAACGGGCAGGTTTTCAGGTGCGGGACCTTTGCGGATACGTCCAGCCATATCGTAATGCGAGCCGTGGCAGGGGCAGAACCAGCCGCCAAAGTCACCAGCATCGCCCAGCGGGACACAACCGAGGTGAGTACAGACGCCCATCTGGACGATCCAGGCACCTGCGGCTTCGCCTTCCGGCGACGGCATCACGCGGTTTGCATCCGTGGCCGGTGCATCAGCATTCAGATTGAAGTTACGGGCCAGCGGGTCAGGCAGGGCATCCACGCCATCGGCGTCCTGCTTCTGCGCTTCGTCGATTTCGACACCGGTGCGGTGACGGATGAACACGGGTTTGCCCAACCATTTGACGGTCAGCTGGGTTCCGGGCTCGACACCGCTCACATCCACGCGGATCGAGGACAGCGCCTGAACGTCTGCCGAGGGGTTCATTTGGTTGATCAGGGGCCATACGGCTGCACCCGTCGCAACGACACCTGCGCCGCCTGCGACGTAGTAGAGGAAATCTCTGCGGGTGCCTTCGTGGTCTTCTGCGTGGGACACGAGGTTTTCTCCGATTCCGGCGCCCGGCAATACCGGGCAAACATGCATCAGCACCGCATCAAAGCGGCGTCTCATCGCGGCTATCTATCCGGGAGAAATCGGTTCGTCCAGCGGTCATAGGCGCGCACTACGCCGCATCTTGGCATTCATGTCACAACGAAAGGCGTTTTTTTCAAGGGATGGGCCGGATTACCCGTGAAAGTTTGCCCTGCCGCGCGGGTGGTTCAGGGAGTGATTCGGATGGCAACCAGGCAACGAAAACACCCTCACAACACAGAACCGGAGACTGTTGACCGGCGAAGATCTGCAAAATTCTGACCTGATTTTGCCACGCAAAAATCCACTTCGATTGAATCTACCTTGGCTAAAATAATGAGTTAAAAATAGATATTTTTCAACACACTAGACGAGTCTCAATTCGATTGCACATTTGGCTGGAATGTCCCAAGGGCCTGTAACAGGACCAACCTTAACGGGATTTTTCCATGCCAAAGCTTTTTACAGCCACTCTAACCTTCGCCCTGACCCTTTCATCGCAATCCATCGCCGCCGGCGATCCGGCAAAGGGGGAAAGCCTCTACAATCGGTGCTCTTCGTGCCATGCAATTATCAAAGATGGAAAAGTTCTGGTCAAAGGCGGCATCACCGGGCCGAATCTCTATGGGGTCGTAGGCCGGGTGGCCGGAACAGAAACCGATTACCTGAACGGAAGCGAACGCCTACCAATCGGGATGTACACCGATGACATGATCCGTGCTGGCCAGGAAGGGCTGGTCTGGACACAGGAAAACATCGTCGAATATTCGCAGGACCCGATTGTTTTCCTGAGGGATTATCTGGATGACGAAACCGCCCGTCCGAACATGAGCGTCAAACTGAAAAAAGGGGCTGAGGATGTCGCCGCTTATCTGGCGACCTTCAGCAACTGACCAGCCCGTCCGCTCACCTAGACCGCATGAGCGCGGCGAGGTGAGTGGTCTCGCTTCCGAACCCGTCTACCGCCACATGATCTGCGGCGGCTAGACGGACATCGTCCGGCTTGTTCTGGTTCAGCTTCCAGGTGCCCTGAATGTCATCTACCTGCAACTTGCAGGGCACAATCATGCGCATCATCTTGTCCAGAGCCTCCGCGCTCATCTTGCTGGCGCTCCAGGGTGGCTTGGGGTTCAACCGGCGCTCATAAAAATCCGACTGACGATCGAGTAAATCGCGCAACGCGTCCTGCGGAAGAAGCGAAAGCGTTCCGGTCAGGTGCACCGCCACATAGTTCCAAGTGGGCACCTGATCCTCAATCCCGTACCAGTCGGGCGAGATATATCCGTCAGGCCCCGATACAGCGATTCGAACCGTGCGCGGTTCATTCAATGCCCGGACGATCGGATTGGACCGCACCAGATGCAGCGAGGCTTCTGCGCCATCTTCTGACAACAGAAACGGCACATGGCTAAGCAAAGGCCCCTGGTCCGCTGACAAAGCCAAAACACCAAATGCGCGCTCGCGCGCAAAAGCAATATGACTGTCACGATCCTCGGCGCGGAAGGCGGGATTGGGGTGCATGGCGGTCCTCCTGCAAAAGCTCTTGCAGAACCGCGCACCTATTGGCAAGGTGCGCCTCGTTCTCAGGGCGGGGCGGAATTCCCCACCGGCGGTATGCGGGCGATGAGCCGTAAGCCCGCGAGCGGCCCCTTTTCGGGGTGTCAGCAGATCTGGTGAGAGGCCAGAGCCGACGGTTACAGTCCGGATGAAAGAGAACGTGCAGTGTGCCGGTAACCCCGCGCGCCTGCTCGTGATCGCCTTGGGTGACGTGTCATGTCGTGCTGGCAGCGAAAAGTGGGAACCGGTTTTCGCAACCGCCAGCAGACCACCAAACCGGAAGGAGATCTTGATGACACACACCCGCTATGCGTTTGTTAAGGCCAGCTGGCATGCCGATATTGTCGACCGTGCACTCGACGGGTTTCTGGAATTGATACCCGCCGATCAGGTGGACGTGTTCGACGTTCCAGGCGCGTTCGAAATGCCCCTGCTGGCCCGCGATCTTGCCCAGATTGGGCGCTATGCAGCTGTGACCTGCGCGGCCTTTGTGGTGGATGGCGGCATCTACCGGCATGATTTCGTGGCGCAAGCTGTGGTCGACGGGTTGATGCGCGCAGGTCTGGATACCGGTGTTCCGGTTCTGTCTGTTTCGCTGACGCCGCACCAGTATCAAGAGACGGACCACCACAATGCCATCTACCGCGCGCATTTCGTGGATAAGGGGCGCGAGGCGGCACAGGCGGCGTTGAAAATCACCGCCATGAGGACGCAGCTGTCCTCGGCGGCCTGACCGGAAAGGGTTGGGGTGCTGCGCCCCAACCGCAAATCCGCTTGAGGCTACGGGCCTTGCCCGCTAATCACGATGCTCAGAAGGAGCACGCCTTATGTCGATGAACAGCTTTGGCCATCTTTTCCGCGTCACCACTTGGGGTGAAAGCCACGGGCCCGCCTTGGGTGCCACTGTTGATGGCTGCCCGCCGGGGGTGACCATCGACGCAGAGGTGATCCAGCACTGGCTGGACAAGCGCAAACCAGGACAGAATAAATACACCACCCAGCGGCGCGAGCCCGATCAGGTGAAAATCCTGTCCGGCGTGTTCGAAGGGCAGACGACCGGAACTCCGGTCCAGCTGATGATCGAGAACACCGATCAGCGGTCAAAAGACTACGGCGATATCATGGAAAAGTTCCGCCCGGGCCATGCTGATATAACCTATTGGCAAAAATACGGTATCCGCGATTATCGCGGCGGTGGCCGCAGTTCGGCGCGCGAAACCGCCTCGCGCGTTGCCGCCGGGGGCCTGGCCCGCGAAGCCATCAAGCAGATCGCGCCGAATGTGCAGATCACCGGGTACATGACCCAGATCGGCCCGCATAAGATCGACCGCACGAATTTCGATTGGTCACAGATTGAACAGAACCCATTCTGGACGCCCGATGCGACAGCCGCCGAGGATTGGGCCGCCTATTTAGACGGGTTACGCAAGTCCGGCAATTCGGTCGGGGCAGTGGTTGAGGTCGTCGCGCGTGGTGTCCCTGCCGGGATTGGTGCGCCAGTTTATGCCAAGTTAGACACTGATCTGGCCGCAGCGATGATGTCGATCAACGCAGTCAAAGGTGTTGAGATCGGCGAAGGCATGGCCGCCGCTGAACTGACCGGCGAGGCCAATGCCGATGAGATCTTCATGGGGCAGAATGGCCCGCAATACAGCTCGAACCACGCAGGCGGCATACTGGGCGGGATTTCGACCGGGCAGGATATAGTCGTACGCTTTGCGGTCAAACCGACCTCGTCGATTCTGACCACGCGCAAAACGATCACCAAATCCGGAGAAGAGACCGAGATCATCACCAAAGGCCGCCATGACCCTTGTGTCGGCATCCGTGCGGTTCCGGTTGGCGAAGCGATGATGGCTTGCGTAATCCTTGACCACCTGCTCTTGCACCGGGGTCAGATCGGCGAGAACCGTGGCCATATCGGCTGAGCTGCGCGCCCGGCTGCGCGGCATCGTCGCGCAGCGCATGAAAACAGATCCTGCCCATGATCTGGCGCATCTGGATCGCGTTTGGATCAATGTACAGGCCATCGCGGACACGCAAGCAGATATTCGGGTTCTGCTTGCGGCAAGCTATCTTCATGACCTGGTCAACTTGCCCAAAGATGACCCTGATCGTCACCTCGCCTCACGCCAATCTGCGGCTGAATCAGAGCCTATTCTAGCGAAATTGGGGTTTTCTCAGCCTGAAATCGATGCCACTCAACACGCCATCGCCGCACATAGTTTCTCGGCCGGGATACTGCCTGAAACGCCCGAGGCCCGCATCCTTCGCGACGCAGATCGGCTGGATGCGCTGGGGGCCATCGGCATTGCGCGCAACTTCGCTGTTTCAGGTGATCTAGGTCGCGACCTGTATGATCCCGAGGATGCTTTTGCCACTGCCCGCGATCTGAATGATCAGCAATTCTCGATTGATCACTGGAAGGTCAAACTGTTGAGCCTGCCGGCAGACATGCTGACGCCCACCGGGCGCGAATTGGCACAGGCGCGTGTGGCACGGATGATCCGGTTTCTTGAGGCGTTCAGCGAAGAGATCGGCCAACCCCTGCCCGACACGTGGAAATCTGCCTGATTGGTACAATCCAATCGTTGATCTTTCGCAGTCAAAGGCTCAGGTTCTCGGCCAATGGCACAATCCCTGACTTCCCACCGACCCATGCTTGCAGTGGGCCTGAAACTGGCCGCGTTGGTTCTGTTCACCTCAATGTCTGCACTGGTCAAGGCCCTGTCCGAAGATTTCCCGCCCGGCGAACTGGTGTTTTTCCGGTCGCTCTTCGCCATTCCCGTCATCATTGCCTGGTTGCTTTGGCGCGGAGAGCTGGCGCAGGGCTTTGTGGTCAAAAAGCCGATGGGTCATTTCTGGCGCGGCGTTCTGGGCACTAGCGCCATGGGTTTGACCTTTACGGGTCTCAGCCTGTTGCCACTCCCCGAGGTAACAGCGATAGGCTATGCCACGCCGATCTTCACCCTGATCCTAGCCGCGCTGATTCTGGGCGAGCGCATTCGCATGATCCGCATCGGTGCCGTCGCGCTGGGATTGTTGGGCGTGCTGATTATGGTTTGGCCAAGGCTGGGCACCACCCAGATGGAGATGGCAGCCACAATCGGGGCGCTTTGCGTGCTGGCGGCCACACTCGCCCGTGCCTTTGTTCAGATCCACATCCGGCAGCTGGTCAAGGTGGATCACCCGGCCGCGATCGTGTTCTATTTCTCGATGACCGCTACCCTGCTTTCAGCTCTGACCGCGTTTTGGGGTTGGACCATGCCGACGATTAATCAGGCTCTAATTATGATCATAATGGGGTTGATCGGAGGTGTTGCACAGATTCTGGTCACCTCGTCCTATCGCTTTGGTCAGGCCTCAATGCTGGCGCCCTATGACTATACCACCATGCTGTTTGCCATATTCATCGGCTATATCTGGTTTGATGAGCTGCCGACGCTTGCGATCCTGTTGGGTGCGACGCTGGTGATTGCGGGCAATGTGGTCGTGATCTGGCGCGAACACCAGCTGGGACTGGAACGCGGCAAGGCCCGGTCCCTGACCGATCACAAAGCGTGACTTTACCTTTTTCAATCTTGCCCTAGTTTGGGCCCAACAATCTCAGAGGTGCCCGAATGAGCGACGCGCAGGATCACAAAGAAAAGATGCAGCAGGTGCAGGCCAAGCACCGCAAAAAAGTGTCCGAGGCCGTCGACCCGGGCCGTGGTCTGGTGCTGATCAATACCGGCAAGGGCAAGGGCAAATCCTCGGCCGCGTTTGGTGTCGTGATCCGAGCGCTGGGATGGGGTCAGAAAGTTGCCGTCGTACAGTTCATCAAGGGCAAGTGGAAAACCGGTGAGCGACGGTTCTTTGAAGAGCGCGACTTGGTCACCTGGCACACGATGGGCGAAGGCTTTACCTGGGACACTCAGGACCGCGAACGCGATATCGCTGCTGCCAACGCCGCTTTTGACAAGGCGCGGGCACTGATGGAAAGCGGTGAGTATGATCTGGTCGTTCTGGACGAGATCAATATTGCCCTGCGCTATGAATATCTGACTGTCGATCAGGTGATCGACGGGCTCAAGGCGCGGTCCGACAAGACCAGCGTGTTCCTGACTGGTCGCGATGCGCCACAGGCGCTGCGCGACTATGCCGATCTGGTTACCGAAATGACCGAGGAAAAGCACCCGTTTCAAGCCGGGATCAAAGCCCAGCGCGGCGTCGATTTCTAGGATTAGAGTCAGTTTTACAGAGCGGGTAGGCCGGGTTGAGGGAATGCTAGCGCAAGGTCTGATGAGCGGGCTATGCGGTCATTGGCAATACTTTGAAAGCCAGCTTGAATTCCAGACGTAAACTCGACATGGAACCGAAACTAAATGACTTATGAAGAATGTTTGCGGTCCATATATTTCGACTGGGAAAGCTGGTTAATTGCCCTTGTGGCATTGGCTATCTCGCTCACTTTCTGGAAAAACACTAAGAAGGGCTTGGCCGTCGTGTCTGCTTGTTTCGGTTTGCTGCTAGCCTCTTCATGGGCTTATCTGTACTACGAAATGAATTGCGTGGAACTCATCCGACCATAGGAAGTTTGGGCTCAATTCGGTCATTGTAAGGTAGTTTACGCACTCACACATCTAACCGTACCTGTTGACGGTTGCCCAAAAGCAAAAAAACCCCGCCAAGGCGGGGTTTCAACTTGGTTGCAGGTTATGCCCGCACCAGTTTTTCGTAATCTGCGGCGATTTCGCGGGTGAGGTCACCGACCTCGAACGTATAGTCGCCGATCTGGCCCACAGGCGTGACCTCGGCCGCAGTACCGGTCAGCCAGCATTGTTCAAAATCGGCCATCTCTTCGGGTTTGATGCGGCGCTCATGCACTGTGATGCCTTTGTCTTTTAGCATCTGGATCACTGTCTGGCGGGTGATCCCGTTCAAAAAGCAATCGGCCAGCGGAGTATGAACTTCGCCGTCCTTCACAAAGAAGACGTTCGCCCCGGTCGCCTCGGCAACATAACCGCGCCAGTCCATGAACAGCGCATCCGAGCAGCCCTTGGCCTCGGCCTTATGCTTGGAAATGGTGCATATCATGTAAAGCCCGGCCGCCTTGGCATGGACCGGGATGGTTTCAGGGCTGGGCCGCTTCCATTCCGCGATATCCAGCTTGGCGCCCTGCATCTTGGCGTCGCCGTAATAGGCACCCCAGGGCCAGACCGCTACGGCCATGCGGACCGGGTTCTTGGCCGAGGCCACGCCCATATCCTCACCCGAACCACGCCAAACCAGCGCACGGACATAGGCGTCCTGCAAGCCACTTGCCTTCAGCGCGCCTTCCTTTGCCGCTTCGATCTGGTCGATCGTATAGGGCATCGGCATGTCCAGCGCCTTGGCCGAGGCGACCAGCCGTTCAGAATGCTCCCGACTTTTGAAAATTTTGCCGTTATAGGCCCGCTCGCCCTCAAAGACCGAAGACGCATAGTGCATCGCATGGCTCAGAATGTGGACATTCGCCTCGCGCCAGGGCACAAGTTCTCCATCCATCCAGATGACACCGTCACGATCATCATACCCCGCCATGCGAAACCTCCCTGCCTGGGTTGAATATTCCGATTATTGCGCAATATAGGTCCGAAGTGGACATAAAGTTGCGCAAAAACTGCGATTCGATACCTGTCCGCTCTTGGAATGTCAACAACGCTGACATAAACTCGGACCTGTGTAACGAATGAGGCAGACTATGTCAGATACCCGCCCCGCCCAGGCCTTTGGCGGAGAAAGCCTGTTGTTTCTTACGGATGAACAGCTGCGGCAGGGGATCGAGGCGATGTTTTTTGCCTATCGCGGGTTCACGGCGGACCCGGATCGCATTCTGACACAGCTGGCCTATGGGCGGGCACACCACCGTGCTATCCACTTTATAAATCGCGCGCCGGGGACGACCGTCAATAACCTGCTTGCTATTCTAGGAGTGACGAAACAGTCTCTGAACCGGGTCCTTCGGACATTGATTGACGATGGGTTGGTCGAAAGCAGGGTCGGTACAGTGGACAAGCGCGAACGGCACCTGTTTCTGACCGAAGCCGGGAGGGCGCTTGAAACCAGGCTGTCCGAGGCCCAGCGCGTGCGGATGCGCGCGGCCTATAAGGACGCAGGCCCAGAAGCGGTGTCTGGGTTTCGCAAAGTGCTTGAAGCAATGATGGATGCTGATATGCGTCATGCCTATACCAAATTGCGGGATACGACCTCATGAGTGATGTGGACGCCCATCTGTTGATCGTTGACGATGACGAGCGTATTCGCGATCTGCTCAAGAAATTCCTGATGCGAAACGGGTTTCTGGTGACCGCGGCGCGGGATGCGGCCCATGCACGTCGGGTGCTCTCGGGGCTGGATTTCGACATGATCGTTCTGGATGTGATGATGCCCGGCGAAGATGGTGTCAGCCTGACCAGAGCCCTGCGCGAGACCCACACCACCCCGATCCTGTTGCTGACGGCGCGGGGCGAAACCGAACACCGTATCGCCGGGCTTGAGGCGGGGGCCGATGATTATCTGGCCAAACCGTTCGAGCCCAAAGAGCTTTTGTTGCGGATCAATGCGATCCTGCGCCGGATGCCGGAAACCCCGGCACAGGATGCCGCAACCAAGATTCTGCATCTCGGCCCGATCCGCTATGATGTTGAGCGCGGTGAGATGTGGCGGGGCGAAGAAACGGTCCGCCTAACCGCAACGGAAAGCCAGCTGATGAAGATCTTCTCGACCCAACCCGGCGCCCCTATCAGTCGCGCCAAGCTGGTCGAGGATCTGGGCCGTGACAAGGGTCAGGCGCAGGAGCGTGCCGTGGATGTGCAGATCACACGGCTGAGACGCAAGATCGAGCAAGACCCGAAACAACCCCGGTACCTGCAGACCGTGCGCGGGGCCGGGTACATGCTGGCACCGGATTGATTGAGCCGCTGCGTGGCGGTTCTTTGCCTTCGGCGAAGGTATTTTGACCAGATGAACAGGGGATTGTGATGAAAACTGCCCTTTTGACCCATGCGGATTGTCTTGGGCACGTGACACCCGAGGGGCATCCGGAACAAATCGCGCGACTGGAACATATCCTTCATGCGCTGGATAGGCTGGACCTGGATCGTGTGACCGCGCCGCTTGCAGCCGATGATGACCTGCTGCGTATTCACCCCGAAAGCCATATTCGCGACATCCGCAAAAGTCGCCCGACAGAGGGATTCCGGCAGGTGGACGGCGATACATTCATGTCGCCGGGATCTGTAGATGCGGCCTATAGGGCGGCAGGGGCTGTGGTAAAAGCCGTGGATTTAGTGCTGGGCGGAGAAGCCCCAAATGCGTTCTGTGCCATTCGCCCTCCCGGCCATCACGCCGAGAATGAAACCGCTATGGGGTTCTGCCTGTTCGGCAACGCCGCATTGGGGGTGAAACACGCGTTGGATCATCACGGTCTGCGCCGCGTCGCTGTGGTGGATTTCGATGTGCATCACGGCAATGGCACGCAGGATTTGCTGTGGGATGAGGCGCGCGCGTTGGTGATCACCAGCCAACAGATGCCCTTGTGGCCGGGATCAGGCCGCGCCGACGAGACCGGCGCCTTTGAGAACGTCCTGAATATTCCACTGTCTCCCGGAACCGGCGGCGCCGAGATGCGCGCCGCCTATGAAACAATGGCTTTCCCGAGACTGCGCGCCTTCAAACCCGAGCTGATCATAATCTCTGCCGGGTTTGACGCCCATCAGGATGATCCGCTGGCCAATCTGAACTGGGCCACCGAAGATTTCGCCTGGATCACTGCCGAATTGTGCAAGATTGCCGATCAGCATTGCGCGGGACGTATCGTCTCGACTTTGGAGGGCGGGTATGATCTGAAAGCGCTGGCCGAGGCCACACGTGCCCATGTGGAAGAGTTGATGAAGGCAGCCCGATGACAGATACACCCGTTGACCAGATGACATTCGAACAGGCGATGAAGGAGCTTGAGGCCGTTGTCGGCCAGCTGGAGCGTGGAGATGTGGCGCTGGACCAGTCCATCGCCTTGTATGAACGGGGTGCAGCGCTGAAGAAACGCTGCGAGGATGAACTGAAGCGGGCCGAGGAAAAAGTGGCCGCGATCACCTTGGACGCCGATGGTCAACCGACCGGGACGACGGTTGTCGAAGGTCAGTAAATGTTTCGCGAAAGACTGGCGCAGGATGCAACGCTGATTCAGGGCCATTTTGATCTGGTTCTGGGCGCGCTGGACGATCTGGATGTGACACAGGCGATGGCCTATGCCACGCAAGGCGGCAAAGGTCTGCGCGGGTTTTTGGTGCTGGAAAGCGCGCGGCTGCATGATGTGGATACAGCGCGTGCGATCTGGCCTGCCACGGGGATCGAGGCGTTGCACGCCTATTCTCTGGTGCATGATGACCTGCCCTGCATGGATAACGACGATTTGCGTCGCGGGCGCCCGACAGTTCATGTGAAATGGGATGAGGGCATCGCGGTTCTGGCAGGCGACGCGTTGCAGGCGCTGGCATTCGAACTTTGCACCCGTCCCGAAATTGGCCCCGCCGAAATTCGCGCGGAATTGGCCTTGTCTCTGGCGCAGGCAAGCGGAGCGCAGGGCATGGTGCTGGGCCAGGCGCTGGATATCGCGGCGGAATCGGCAGACTCTCCGCTGACGCTGGAAGAAATCACCCATTTGCAGGCAGGAAAAACCGGAGCGCTGATCGAGTGGTCTGCATGCGCCGGCGCGCGTCTGGCCCAAGCTGATCTTGCGCCCTTGCGCCAATATGCCCAATCCCTTGGTCTTGCTTTTCAAATCGCAGATGACATCTTGGATATAGAGGGTAACGCCGAAATTGCGGGCAAGCGCCTTCAGAAGGATGCCGAGGCGGGAAAGGCCACGTTTGTGTCTCTGCTGGGCCTCGACGCCGCCAGAACCCGTGCCGCGGAGCTGGTGGAACAGGCCTGCGCCGCGTTGGAAGGCTATGGCGCGTCGGCTGAAACCTTGAAGGACGCCGCCCGCTTCGTTATTGCCCGGGACAGCTAAGCCAGGAACGCGCCATATGTCTGACCGCCCGAACACTCCTCTGCTGGATCTTGTGAACCGCCCGGCCGACCTGCGGCAGTTTTCGGACGCGCAGCTGCATCAGGTGGCGCAGGAATTACGGGCCGAGACGATCTCGGCCGTGTCGGTCACCGGCGGGCATCTGGGTGCGGGTCTGGGCGTGGTGGAACTGACCACCGCGCTGCATGCGGTATTCGATACGCCGCGTGACAAAATCATCTGGGATGTCGGGCACCAGTGCTATCCGCATAAAATCCTGACCGGGCGGCGCGACCGGATCCGTACCCTGCGCCAACCCGGCGGGTTGAGCGGGTTCACCAAGCGCAGCGAAAGCCCCTATGACCCGTTTGGCGCGGCGCATTCCAGCACCTCGATCAGTGCGGCCCTTGGCTTTGCCGTAGCGCGTGATCTGGGTGGTGTCACACCTGAAGGCCTAGGCGATGCGATTGCGGTAATCGGCGATGGCTCGATGTCGGCGGGTATGGCGTTTGAGGCGATGAACAATGCGGGCCACCTGAAAAAGCGCCTGATCGTTATCCTCAACGACAATGAAATGAGCATCGCACCGCCGGTTGGCGCCCTGTCCAGTTATCTGTCGCGCATCTATGCCGAAGAACCGTTCCACGATCTGAAGGCCGCCGCCAAGGGCGCGGTGTCCTTGTTGCCGGAACCGTTCCGCGAAGGCGCCAAACGCGCCAAGGAAATGCTCAAGGGCATGGCCGTAGGCGGTACATTGTTCGAAGAACTGGGCTTTTCCTATCTCGGCCCGATTGACGGGCACGATATGGACCAATTGCTGCCGGTGCTGCGCACGGTCAAGGCACGGGCGACCGGCCCGATCCTGATCCATGTGTTGACAAAAAAGGGCAAGGGCTATGCCCCCGCCGAGCAGGCCCGCGACAAGGGTCACGCGACCGCGAAATTCGATGTTGTGACGGGTGAGCAAAAGAAGGCGCCGTCAAACGCGCCCTCTTATACGTCGGTCTTCGGCAAGACCCTTGTGGAAGAAGCCGCGCGGGACGACAAGATCGTCGCCGTCACCGCCGCCATGCCCGATGGAACTGGGTTGAACCTGTTTGCCGAACGCTACCCGTCACGTTGTTTCGATGTAGCGATTGCGGAACAACATGGTGTGACGTTCTCGGCGGCTTTGGCTGCGGGCGGGATGAAGCCGTTCTGCACCATGTATTCGACCTTCCTGCAGCGCGGCTATGATCAGGTCGTGCATGATGTGGCCATTCAGCGCCTGCCCGTGCGATTTGCCATCGACCGCGCTGGTCTGGTGGGCGCTGATGGGGCGACCCATGCCGGATCGTTTGACATTGCCTATCTGGCCAACCTACCGGGCATGGTCGTGATGGCCGCCGCAGATGAGGCCGAGCTGATGCATATGGTGGCCACCGCCGCCGCCCACGACGAAGGCCCGATCGCCTTCCGCTATCCCCGCGGTGAAGGCGTGGGCGTGGACCTGCCCGAGCGTGGTGAAGTGTTTAGAATCGGCAAAGGCCGGATAATTCAGAAGGGCGCGCGTGTGGCATTGCTGTCTTTCGGTACGCGCTTGGCCGAAGTACAAAAAGCCGCCGAGGCCCTATCCGCACGCGGCATAACCCCCACCATCGCCGATGCACGTTTCGCCAAACCGCTGGACCGCGACCTGATCCTGAATCTGGCCTCCGATCATGAGGCGCTGATCACCATCGAAGAGGGTGCGATTGGCGGTTTCGGCAGCCATGTGGCGCAGCTACTGGCCGATGAGGGTGTGTTTGATCAGGGCCTTAAATACCGCTCGATGGTGTTTCCGGATATCTTCATTGATCAGGCAAACCCGGCGGATATGTATGCGGTTGCCGGTATGAATGCCGAACAGATCGAGGCCAAGGTCCTGTCTGTTCTGGGTGTGGCCACGATTGGTGAAAAACGCGCCTGAGGGAACATTGAGGTTATCAACTCCAAGGAAGATGGAACCTCAAGAGAGCTCTCCAGTGAATGACGATTGAACTAAGCCAACATAAGTAAAAGATATTGCAAGTTTGTGATTTCACACGTGTCGCTTTGTTTGGCCTTTTTGACCCTTTCCGCATTGCTTACACAGTCGCGGCCAAAAAAATACGGGCACCAAGGCGCCCGTATTAGCTTTTTCTCGATGTTGATCAGTGAACCGCCTCGACCTTGTGGAAATCCAGATCACGGTCTTCGGGCATCCCAGTTATGCTCAGCACCTCTTTGCGTTTGGTGATCAGGATATAAACCACACAGGCCAGATAGAGGCCGACAACAACTGCGCCGATCCACTGGATCTGCAACCACTGGCTTTGGAACAGCAAGGTCAGGACGAACAGCAGCACAACATTGCCCGCCACATAGATCGCTTTACCAAAGCGGGCGACTGTCATGTTCAGGTTGTCCGTATAGAGCCTGATCAACGAATCCAGTGAGTTGATCACGAAGGTCACGCCCACAATCACCATCGCAATGTTGGTGATGCCTGCGGTACTGATGCCGTTCAGGTGGTAATAGTAGAGAACGGTGAACCAGATCGCCAAAGGTATCGACGGAAAGATCAGCAGAGCAGCCAGTAGCTGCCAGGTCTTCAGCCCACCTACAAAGCGAGATGTGAACTGGCCGATCATGATCGACCAGGCAAACCACCAGAACAGGTAGAAGGCGTGATAATCTGTCAGCGGCAGGACAAACTTGTGCAGGTTGGTGAAATAGGCACCAACATTGCTTCCGGTTTCCACAAAGCCATTCACGCCCATGCCCGCAGCAACCCACATGCCCAGGATCAGTGCCAGGAACAAAAAGGTCGAGCCCACCGACAGGATACGCACGTATTTCAGGTCGGTCGAAGAATAGGCCGCTGCCAGAATGACGACAAACACGATGACATAGAAGGTGGTGACCACTGACTCGCCGTCTCCGACCTCGGGCAGGTAGCCGGGCAGGTAGATCAGGAACAGGCTGGCGGTGAAAGCGCAGGTGCCGATGATGACCACATTGTTGATCAGCTTGACCAGCGGGATTTCAAAGAACTTCACGCGCGGCTCGATGACACAGAAATAGAACGCGGTCAGAAAGTAGAACGCCCAGATCAGAAAGCCCCAGAACCCGAATTCGATCGCCAGTGGGTTGGCAAACGCATAGGCGGGGTCTTCGGCATAGCCGCCGAATTCGGTCAGCGGAAACATGATCAGGCCGACATCCAACCCGGATGTGAACAGAATCGCGATGAAGGTGAACAGATGAACCGGCGTTACGCCGACGATCCGCAGATTCCACCACTTCACCACAAAGAAGGCAACAAGGCCCAACGCCAGCAAGACGCCAAATGATAGTATGTACTCCAATAGCACCGACAATCCTCCCATTAATGTCAGTTCATGACGCTGTTATAGTTTATTGGCTGATCAATCAATAAAAACAGCACTGCTTGCGGCGCGCGCTTATTCGGTCAACAGTGCGCGAAAATCTGAACAGGGGGTCGCGATGGATTTTCGCGCAATGGCCATTGGGCTGACATTTGCGTTTATCTGGTCTTCGGCCTTCACCTCGGCCCGGATCATCGTGGCGGACGCATCGCCGTTGTTTTCCCTGGCTCTGCGGTTTCTGATCTCGGGTTTGATTGGCGTCGTGATTGCACGGGCGATGGGTCAAAGCTGGCGGCTGACGCGGTCACAATGGTATGCCACCATCTTGTTCGGGATTTGTCAAAATGCCCTTTATTTGGGCCTAAACTTCTATGCGATGCAAACAATCGAGGCCTCTGTTGCCGCCATCATCGCCTCGACCATGCCATTGCTGGTTGCCTTGGCCAGTTGGCTGTTTATGGGCGACAGATTACGGCCAGTTGGAATTGTCGGCCTGTGTGCCGGGTTCGCCGGTGTTGCTCTGATCATGAGCAGTCGGATCGGCGACGGCGTTGATCTGTTCGGCGTCATGCTTTGTGGCATTGGAGCGCTTGCGCTGACATTTGCCACGCTCGCAGTGCGTGGGGCGACATCGGGCGGGAATTTCATGATGGTGGTTGGCTTACAGATGCTGGTCGGATCGGCCATTCTGTTTGTTGCAGCACCGGTATTCGAAACGATTCATTTCCACTTGACGGTGCCGCTGGTCCTGGCCTTCACCTATACAACTCTGTTTCCCGGCCTTCTGGCCACGTTCATCTGGTTCCTGCTGCTGGATCGGATCGGCGCAACCCGGGCGGCCACGTTTCACTTTCTCAACCCGGTCTTTGGTGTCACCATCGCCGCGATCTTGTTGGGCGAAAAACTGGGGCCGCTGGATGCGGTCGGGGTTCTTATCACAACACTGGGCATTCTGGCGGTGCAACTGTCTCGCCAACCCGGCAGAAAACCAGCCTGACCTTGCACAACTGCGCGAGCCCGGCAGAACACCCTTTGCTTTCCGCCAATAATCCCCATCTATTATGCGAACCACCAGAAGTCCGGAGGAGCAATGACCCGTTACACCAAATCCCCTGAGGCCGTCGCCGCATTGTCGCCCGAGGAATACCACGTCACGCAAAACAGCGGCACCGAACGGCCCGGAACTGGCAAACTGCTGAATAACAAAGAACCCGGCATCTACGTGGATATCGTCTCGGGTGAGCCTTTGTTCGCCTCGGCGCACAAGTACGAATCCGGCTGCGGCTGGCCCAGTTTCACCAAACCAATCGTGCATGAGCATGTTGAAGAACTGCGCGATGCCTCGCTGGGTATGATCCGGACCGAAGTTCGCTCGAAACATGGCGATAGCCATTTGGGGCATGTATTTCCCGACGGCCCCCGCGAACATGGCGGGCTGCGATACTGTATCAACTCAGCCTCATTACGGTTCGTCCATCGCGATCAGATGGAAGCCGAAGGCTATGGCGAATTCCTGATTCATGTGGAGGAGATCGAATGACCGAACATCGCGCCGTTCTTGCCGGGGGCTGCTTTTGGGGCATGCAGGATCTGATCCGCAAACGCCCGGGCGTTTTCCGCACTCGCGTCGGATATACTGGTGGAGACGTGCCCAACGCCACTTATCGCAACCACGGCACCCATGCCGAGGGGATCGAGATTTTTTACGATCCTACCGTGACCACCTATCGCGATCTGCTTGAGTTTTTCTTTCAGATCCATGACCCGACTACGGTGAATCGGCAAGGGAACGACATGGGGATGAGCTATCGCTCGGCCATTTATTATGTCGATGACGCCCAGAAACAGGTCGCCCTGGACACCATTGCCGATGTGAATGCCAGTGGCATCTGGCCCGGCAAAGTCGTGACCGAACTGGAACCCGTTGGCGATTTCTGGGAGGCCGAGTCCGAGCATCAGGATTATCTTGAACGCATCCCGAACGGCTATACCTGCCATTTCCCGCGCCCGGATTGGGTTCTGCCCAAACGCGACGCGGCCGAGTAAGGATTAGCCCCGGATCAGGGGCTAGTCCGACGCTACCCGCGGCCGTCCACTGGCCTCGACGGTGATCATTGCCTCAACAAAGACCTCCTGCGCTTCGATACGGGCGGTGCGGATATCCCGGTCGACGATCACTCGGATATCCTCGGCACCGGCTCCGCGCACTTCTCCTTCCGCCTCAGCCCTCAGGATGGATTCCAGCAGCGCCATCGCCTCGTCAGAATCGCTAAAGTCCTGAGGCCCGTCTTCAAGATGCACCCTGTACCGCCCTTCGGATGGCGCGGTGACGGTCCCGGCCCGGCGCAGTGTCAGCCTGCCAACCACAGCTCCAATCGCATTGGCCACGCCCGTGTGTTCCGGCAGAATCATGCGGCATCGCAATCTTTCCCCGACTGCGGGGTAATAGCTGGGGGCCGACGCCCCAAGACCAATCACATCCACATTCAGTGCCGCGTCCAGCGCCACCAAACCGCGATGCCCGGCCAGACCTTTCCGCGTCAAAACATGCCGGGCCAGATCGGGTGCCGGAACGCCGAACTCCTCGGCTTCTTCTGAGAAAGCGGTCTCTAACAAGGTCAAAGAGGTTTGTTCGGTCAGCTGATCAACGATCATCTGCGCCAACAGATCCGGTGTTGCAGCCAGCATATCGCCGGTGCCAATCCGTTTTCGCGCCACCAGTTCCAGCGCTTTGCGTGCAGCCTCTGCGTCCCAGGCATCCAAACGGCCCAGAACATGGCTGGCATCCGAAGGTGTCACGCCGGATACCTGAACGATTCCACGATCCACCAAACGAGTAAGTGCGCCTGTTTCCATCCGCGTTTTAATCAAATCGGACAGCGGCAGGACCTTCTGCCCCAAACGATCCACTAGGGCGGTTTCCCTTGCCCCCAGACCTTCGGCATGAACACCCGGTACCAGACGTGCGAACCGGGTGTCATGTTCACCCACGGTTGGGGCCCGCAACTGCGCATCCAAGGCCGTGTGAACCTCGTCGGGCGCTTCTGACGCGATCAGAGATACGGGCAAAACACGGCGCGGTCCCAGGAAGATGCCCCCGCCCAGCCCTTCGGTTACAACATGTACCTGACTGTCCCCGCCCAACCCGTGGGTCCGCATTGCGACGGCCTCCACCATGGTGCGAAAGCCGCCAACCCTGGCACCTTCGGGATCAATGGCGGGCTTGCCATCCCGGATCAAGGCGACATCGGTCGTGGTACCACCGATATCTGATACCAGCGCGTTCTCGGCTCCCGTTAGCCAGCGCGCCCCGACGATCGAGGCCGCAGGGCCGCTCAAAATCGTTTCAATCGGTCGATCCCGCGCCTGTTCGGCGCTCATCAACGCTCCGTCGCCTCGAACCACCATCATTGGCGCTGAAATACCTAGCGTCACAAGCTGATCCTGTGCCCGTCCGATCAACCGGTCGATCATGCCAATCAACCGCGCATTCAGCACCGCTGTCACCGCACGTTTTGGGCCATTCAACCTGGCCGACAGATGGTGCGAACATGTCACCGGCGCACCCGTCCGATCAGTAATAATGCGGGCGACCTCAAGTTCATGCGCCGGGTTTCTGGTGGCGAACTGACCGGCCACAGCGAAACCTGAAACCCCTGAATTAGAGTCTAAAAAGGCTTCAATCGCCTGAACATCCAATGGCCTGGCCTCTGTTCCAGCATGCGTGTGACCGCCCGCCACAACCAAAGCAGGATCCCCTTTCAAAGCATCCCGCAGACCATGCTTTTCCAGATCTCCTTCCCTGAACCCGATATAGACAAGGGCAACCCGGCCACCCTGCCCTTCGACCAGCGCATTCGTGGCCAATGTCGTTGACAGCGACGCCATTGAGATCTGCTCCGGTGACACCTGAGCCTGCGTCAGAACCGCAGAAATCGCCTTGCCAACGCCAATCGCCAGATCAGCTCGTGTTGTCAGAGATTTGGCTGAAGCAATCACCTCAGTCTCATCCCGGACCAGCACCGCATCCGTATAGGTTCCGCCTGTATCAACCCCCAAAGCCAGCGCCATCGGGTTCTCCTTCCTGTTCACTGTGATTGGGTTTAGCGGTTTGCACCGACACGTCCAGCCTGTTTGCGGCACCTAGGAGAGTTGTTTGACCGCCCAGCGCGCGGCATCTGCCACGGCTGAATCCGGATCCTCTGTCAAATCCTGTGCAATCGGTATCAACCCCTGCAGGCCTGAGTTGCCAATGGCGTACAGCACATTTCGCACAAACCGGTCCCGTCCAATCCGCTTAATTGGAGAGCCCGAGAATTTCGTTCGAAATTCCGGATCGTCCAGGCCAGCCAATTCTGCCAGCCGAGGAGCCTTCAGATCCTCACGCGCTGCATAGCGCATGTCACTGGCCGTGACTGCGAATTTGTTCCAGGGGCAGGCGGCAAGGCAATCATCGCAACCATAGATCCGATTGCCGAGTTTCGCGCGCAGGTCTTCATCAACCGGACCCTTGTGTTCGATTGTCAGGTAAGAAATGCAGCGCCGCGCGTCCAACTGATAAGGCGCCGGGAATGCGTCTGTCGGACAGGCGGCCAAACAGGCCCGGCAGGATCCACAGTGATCCACCTCTGCTTGATCCGAAGGTAGGTCCAGAGTTGTAAAAACAGACCCTATAAAGGCCCAATTTCCCCAATCGCGACTTACAAGATTGGTGTGCTTACCCTGCCATCCCAACCCCGCAGCATGACCCAAGGCCTTTTCCGGAACCGGGGCGGTATCGACAAAGACCTTCACCTCGCCACCAGCCTCGGCTATCAACCAGCGGGCTAACCTTTTGAGCCGCTTCTTGACCAGGTCGTGATAGTCCTTGTTCTGCGCATAGACTGAGATCGCCCCCTTCTCGGGGTGGTCCAGAATCTCGGTTGGATCATGTTCGGGCGCATAGCTTTCTGCCAACATGATCACCGATTTCGCCTCGGGCCAGAGCGCTGCCGGATCGCCTCGCCAATGGGTCCGCTCGGCCATCCATCCCATTTGCCCGTGATATTCGGCCTGCAGGAACGCCTCCAGCCGGGCGGGCACTTCGGGGACATCCCACGGGCGACAAATGCGACAAGACACAAAGCCCTCGCTCAGCGCCTGTGCCGCCAGCCTATCCTTTAAACCCGATCCGCTCTTCATCTGGCCCTAAATACCTTCGGGGGGAATCGCGCCCCAAGGCGCGATGGGGGGGCAGACAGCCCCCCTTGTGCGACCCTATCAGAAATCCAGATCTGCGTAATGGGTGGGCGGCCTGAACCCAGGAACCTGATCCGCCAGGATCGACCGGAAAGCAGGTCGGGATTTGATCTTGGCGTACCAGTCTTTAACCGCCTGAGACCGATTCCAATCCACGTCTGAGATATAATCCAGCGTCGATAGATGCGCCGCAGCCGCAAAATCGGCCAATGTCATCTGATCCCCGGCCAGCCAACGGCGGTGATCCAGCAACCAGGCCATGTAATCCAGATGATACTTGATGGCCTTGGCACCTTGCTTGACATTTTTGCTGTCAGGATAGCCCTGACCGGTAACTTTCTTGTTCACGCGCTCATAAACCAGTTTGGATGTCACCTCGTGATGGAACTTGTCATCAAACCAGGCCACCAGCCGACGCACTTCGTATCGAGCCTCCGGCGTTTGGGGCATCAGCGCAGGATCGGGCCGGGTTTCTTCGATATATTCGCAAATCGCGTTGCTTTCGGACATGATCTTTCCGTCCAGACGAAGAACCGGGACTTTTCCGGCCGGGTTGCGCCGCAGGAAATCCGGGTCTTTCTCCCAGTATTTCTCCTCGACCAGCTCAACCTCAATCTTCTTTTCCGCCAGTGACAGGCGCACCTTGCGGCAGAAGGGGGACAAGGGAACATGAAACAAACGCGCCATGGGCTTCCAATCGAACCAGTGAATACACTCAAGCTTTAGCCTTGCAGGGCCTTGGGTTTCAATCCTCGAAACAATCCGCGCGACCATCTGCGCGAATGGTGGCCGCCCCATCGAGGATCGAGGCAGCCCGTCTGCGTGTGCGGACCGACGGATCCCGAACGGACCTGTTTTTGGGAGAAGGCAGGATTGCGGCAATACGTGCGGCCTGAACTGGCGACAGCTGGGCCGCGGTCACATTGAAGTTGCGCTGGGCTGCGGCCTCAACGCCAAACACACCTTCGCCAGTCTCGGCCACGTTCAAATAGACCTCGAGAATGCGCTGCTTGCTCCAGAAAATCTCGACCACGGGCGTGAGAGATGTCTCAAGCGCCTTACGCACCCAACTGCGCCCCTGCCACAGGAACACATTCTTCACCACTTGCTGCGTGATGGTTGAGGCGCCACGTGTACCGCCTTCCTCCAAAGCATCGCGAATGGCATCGACATCAAACCCCCAGTGCAGGCAGAAATTGGCATCCTCTGCCGCCACCACGGATCGCGCCATGACGGGCGAGATCTGTTCAATCGGCACCCAATCGCGCTGAACCTTGCCCAGCCGCCGCCATTCAGACCAGATCGTATGGGTTACCGGGGGATTCACCACAGAAAAAAGCACCACAAGCGCCACAACAAACGCAACCAGACCCAATACCGCGCGGGTCACCCAGCGGCGAATCCGCGATTGTGTCTGGTTCTTTGCCTTCGACGCCTTGCTTTTCTTACTGCTCGATTTGCGCGCTGCTTTCTTTGCCATATTGTTGCTATACGACGCGGCGGCGATGTTTGGAACGGATTAAATCGCCAAAGCGCGCGCCTCGCGCGGGCGTATCACGGGACGGGCGGTTTCTGGCAGGACCGCGTCGCGGGTCTGCAATTCGGGAAACAGGGCCAGAACTTCAGCCTTTGTTTCGGCGTCAGACTGAGAGAGCGCGTGCCCCGGGTAATAACTTTCGCTTTTGGCCCCATTTGCAATGACGATCTCATGGCGCGAAAAGAGAAGATGAATATAGTCGATCTGACCACCCTCAACACGCGTAACAGAATCCCCGTTGACCAGGCAATGCGCTGCGATCAGCACTTCGGTATGGCCGAACAAATACGGCGCCCGCCAGTCCGAGACCAGCATCCGGTGCTGTGGCGATACGATCAAAGGCTGTTCCAGCCCCAGCACGCCAGCCTCAAACCGAATGGGCGCCAGCTTGCCTTCGGCCTCAACCGTGGTCCGCCCCATCCAAAGCAGCGGCTGCGCACCGTTGTCCGATGTGATGACCATATCGCCGGGCTTCAGATCTTCGATAATACGAGGGCCATCAGCCGTTTCGATCAGCGTTCCGGGGGTGAAACAGGGCGGGCCAAGATTGCCAACATCTAGCGGCCCCTGCGTGTTGACAAAGGTTGATGAGACAAACGTGCCCGGTTGCAGAACCTGCCCGTCTGTTGGTGTAAAGACACGGGTTCCGTCAGCAAGATAGAAGGTCGTGCCGGTATAGGTGACATTGCCAACGCCTGTCACGTTAATCGTAACAACATCACCCGGCCACGACGAAGTAACATCCTGGCCGTTTACCGTATCCCCGCTGGGCGCGTCGATCTCGCCATCGTCATCCACATCGGTGAGGTTGAATTTATCAACAACTACCGATGTACCGCCCGGTGGCGGATTCGCGGGGTCAAACGAATAAAACTGATCAAGATAGGTGGTTGGCATCTAACAGACTCCTACGCGTTCGCACGACTGCAAAGCAGCCTAACCGCAACTTCCGAACAAAAAGTGACGAAATCTAGGCTTATTGGGCCCGTTTCGACAAGCAAACGACCACCTAGGACCAATAAAAGAAAACCCCACGTGGTTTAAAAGACACGCGGGGTTGCCATTTTCATTAGTCCTCAGATTACTCTGCAGGAACCGCTGTTGCCTCGACCGCCAACGGATGGCTAAGCTTGTTCAGCATCTCTTTCGGGCAGACCTGGATAAAGTTCGCCTTCTCGACCTCCCAGTGCTGCAGGATATCCGCAGCCTTGCGGCTAATGGTTTCGGCCTGATGGGTTTCGATCAGCGATTTCAGCTGATCTTCCCAATGGCCAATGGTCACGGGGCATGTCACCAGCGTTTCCATATTCATCAGCGCCTGCGCCTTGCCGTCGGGGTCGTACAGGTAAGCCATGCCGCCTGTCATGCCCGCTCCGAAATTGGCGCCGATACTGCCCAGGATCACGGCGACCCCGCCGGTCATGTATTCGCACCCGTTCGAGCCGCAGCCTTCGATCACCACCTTGGCGCCTGAATTGCGCACAGCGAACCGTTCCCCGGCGCGGCCTGCTGCAAACAGATACCCGTCCGTGGCCCCATACAGAACCGTGTTGCCAATGATGGTGTTGTCATCCGCCTTCAGCGGGCTGACCTGCGGTGGACGCACAACAATCATACCACCAGACAAGCCCTTTCCGACATAGTCATTGGCATCACCCGAAACTTCAAGCTTGAGTCCCGGCGCTGCAAACGCTCCCAGCGACTGACCGGCAGAGCCCTGCAGCTTCACGTGCAGGTGATCCGACTGGAACGTGTTCCGCATCCCGAAATTTTGCACGATATGGCTGGAAACCCGCGTCCCAACGGTTCGGTGCGTGTTTTGCACTGCGTAAGACAGCTGCATTTTCTCGCCGTCTTTCAGGAACCGGGCGGCATCGCGCACGATTTCCGCATCCAGCGTATCGGGCACCGCGTTCCGGTCTCTGTCGCGATTATAGACGATGTTATGGGCACCATCGACGGTGATCAGCAGCGGGTTGAGGTCCAGATCATCCAGATGCGCCGACCCTCGGCTGACCTGCGCTAGCAGATCTGCCCGACCGATGATCTCGTCAATCGAGCGCGCACCCAGGCTGGCCAGCAGCTCGCGCACTTCTTGCGCGTAGAAGGTGATCAGGTTGACGACCTTATCGGCATTACCGGTGAATTTGGCGCGCAGGCTTTCGTCCTGAGTACACACGCCAACTGGGCAAGTGTTGGACTGGCACTGACGCACCATGATACAGCCCATCGCGATAAGGGCGGCAGTGCCTATACCGTATTCCTCGGCCCCCATCATCGCGGCCATGACGATGTCACGACCGGTACGCAAGCCGCCATCGGTTCGCAGGGTCACGCGATCCCGCAGGTTGTTCATCGCCAGAACCTGATGCGCCTCGGTCAGGCCCATCTCCCACGGCAGACCAGCATATTTGATGGATGTCGCAGGCGACGCGCCGGTGCCGCCATTGTGACCCGAAATAAGGATAATGTCCGCTTTTGCCTTGGCTACACCTGCAGCAATCGTGCCAACACCCGAGGACGCCACCAGCTTGACCGTCACCTTGCAGCGCGGGTTGATCTGTTTCAGATCATAGATCAACTGCGCCAGATCCTCGATCGAATAGATATCGTGGTGCGGCGGCGGTGAGATCAGTGTTACACCCTTGGTCGAATGGCGCAGGCGCGCAATCAGGTCGGTGACCTTCATGCCAGGCAACTGACCGCCCTCACCGGGTTTGGCACCCTGGGCAACCTTGATTTCCAGCTCTTCGCACTGGTTCAGGTATTCGGCGGTTACACCGAACCGGCCCGAAGCCACCTGTTTGATCTTGGCCGAGGGGTTGTCACCATTGGGTTCCGGCACGAAATGCGCCGGATCTTCGCCGCCCTCGCCGCTGTCGGATTTCGCCCCGATCCGGTTCATCGCAACGTTCAGCGTCTTGTGCGCCTCGGGCGACAGCGCCCCCAGCGACATGCCCGGCGTCACGAACCGTTTGCGGATCGAGGTGATAGATTCCACCTCTTCAATCGGGATCGGCTTGCTCAGCGGTTTGAAATCCATCAGGTCGCGCAGATGGATCGGCGGGTTCGATTGCATCTTGGCCGAATACTGCTTCCACAGCTCGTAAGACGCCTTATTGCAGGCCATCTGCAGCATGTGCATCGAGGTCGCTTCCCACGCATGGGTCTCGCCTGATTTACGCGCCTTATAGAAACCACCGATCGGCAGAACATCCAGACCGCTAACCCAACCCTTGGCATGGATCTCTTCGGCCTTGGATTGAATGCCGGTAACACCGATTCCAGAAATCCGGCTGGTCATACCGGGAAAAAATTCGGCGACCATGGCACGGCTGAGGCCCACAGCCTCAAAGTTCAATCCGCCACGATAGGATGAGATCACCGAAATCCCCATCTTGGCCATGATTTTCAGCAAGCCCTGGTCAATCGCCTCGCGGTACCGCGCGACGTTTTCGGTCAGGCTGCCATCCAGCAACCCGCGATCAATACGATCGGCCAGAGAATCTTCGGCCAGATAGGCGTTGACCACAGTGGCCCCGCACCCGATCAGAACGGCGAAGTAATGCGGATCAACGCATTCCGCCGACCGCACGTTCAGCGAGCAGAATGTGCGCAGACCCTTGCGGGTCAGATGCGAATGCACCGCGCTTGTTGCCAGGATCATTGGCATCGCCACGCGACCCTGACCTGAATTCATATCGGACAACACCAAATGCCCCGCGCCCGAGCGCACGGCCTCTTCGGCTTCGGCTCTAATACGGGCCAAAGCTGCGCCCAGCGCCCCTTGTCCGGCTTCAAAGCTACAGTCGATTTCTGCCAATGGGGCATTGAAGTTTTCTGCCAGTGCTTCCCATTGGGCATTGCCCACAAACGGGCTTTCCAGCACGATAATTTCGGTCTGGCTGCTGTCTTCATCCAGCACGTTTTTCAGGTTTCCGAACCGGGTTTTCAGCGACATCACACGATATTCGCGCAACGAGTCGATGGGAGGGTTGGTCACCTGGCTGAAGTTCTGGCGGAAGAAATGGCTGAGCGGACGGTACTGTTTCGACAGAACAGCGGATGGCGTGTCATCCCCCATCGAAGCCAGTGCCTCTTTTCCATCTTCGGCCATTGGCGCCAGAATCTGCTCCAGTTCCTCGATCGAATATCCGGCGGCGATCTGACGCTTGCGCAGCTCCTCGCCCGCATAGATCGGCGCTTCGGTGATTCCAGCCAGAGACTCGTCCAAATCGTTGATCTTGCCGACCCAATCGCCGAATGGCAGTGCGCGGGCCAGCTTGTTCTTGATCTGCGTATCGCGATACAGCTTGCCCTTTTTCATATCCACGGCCAGCATTTGGCCCGGGCCCAACGCGCCTTTTTCGGTCACGCTGGCCTCATCAATCGGGACCATCCCGGCCTCGGAGCCTGCAATTACAAGACCATCTCCAGTGACCACATAACGCATCGGACGCAATCCATTCCGGTCAAGACCGGCACAGACCCAGCGGCCATCGGTCATGGCCAACGCGGCAGGGCCATCCCAGGGTTCCATCACCGAGTTGCAGTAAGAATACATGTCGCGCCAGGCCTGCGGCAGTTCCACAGCTTGCTTGGACCAGCTTTCGGGCACCAGCATGGTTTTCGCCATCGGGGCCGAGCGGCCTGCGCGTACAAGAACTTCGAATACAGAGTCTAATGCGGCAGAATCCGACGATCCACCAGCGATGATCGGTTTGATATCCTCGGCGTAATCGCCAAAGGTGCCGCTGGCCATGCGGATTTCATGGCTTTTCATCCAGTTGACGTTGCCCCTGAGAGTGTTGATCTCACCGTTATGGGCCAGCATGCGGAAGGGCTGGGCGAGCCACCATTGCGGGAAGGTGTTGGTCGAATAGCGCTGGTGATAGATGGCAAAGGCGGATTCGAATCGTTCATCCATCAGATCGGGGTAGAAAACCGCAACCTGCTCGGCCAGCATCATGCCCTTGTAGATGATTGACCGGCAGGACAGTGACGCCAGATACAGCCCGGAAATCCCGGCCGCTGCGGCAGCCTTTTCAATGCGACGACGGATGACATAAAGCTCACGCTCGAATGTCTCTTCGTCCACGCCTTTGGAATTCGAGATCAGGATCTGCTCAATCTCGGGCCGGGTCGCGTTGGCCTTTTCGCCGAGGCAGGTGACATCAACCGGAACGTGGCGCCAGCCATAGATATAATAACCCATGCGCAGCACTTCGGATTCAACGATGGTCCGGCACTGTTCCTGCGCGCCGAAATCGGTGCGGGGCAGAAAGACCTGACCAACCGCGATCAGCTGATCCAATTTGGGCTCGTGCCCAGTGCGACGGATCTGGTCATAGAAGAAAGGAACCGGGATTTGCACATGGATACCCGCGCCGTCGCCGGTCTTGCCATCCGCATCTACCGCGCCGCGGTGCCAGATCGCCTTGAGCGCGGCGATGCCAGCATCCACAACCTTGCGTGACGGCTTGCCATCGACTGAGACCACAAGACCCACACCGCAGGACGAATGCTCTTCTTCCTCGGAATAGAGACCGTTTTCGGCCATGAACTGACGTTTGGCTTCTTCGGCCCGCACCCAATCGGCATCATATTTGGTCATTGGCTGTCTCCTTCTTCCGGCAGGCCGTACATGGCTTCGACCTCAGCTTTGGTCATCTGCCGACGCTCGCCTGCGAACGCGTACCCGTCAGGCTTTTTGTCGATATAAAGTTCCAGTTGCAGCGGATTGTCCGTGTCGTCGAACAGGCCTGCTGCCATTTGGGTATGCCCGTGCATTTCACCCGGCAGCGTGATCCGGTACCAAAGGGCCGATCCGCAATCGGCGCAAAATGCACGTTCCGCCCAATCCGAGGACGTAAAGGTCTTAACCGGCCCAAGGGCCGCATACCCCTCTTGCGCGGGAAACGTTATCAGCATCGAGCTGGTCCAGCGGCGACACTGGTCGCAATGGCACGCGCCCAACGAATCTTTCGCCGGGGTGGCAGTCACTGTGACCGCGCCGCACATACATTGGCCTTGCAATTCGGGCATCTCTGTCCCTCCTGTCGCGGGGCTTATTCGGCTGCAACCGCAGCCGTGTTGTTGAAACGGTCAAGGATCGCGTCGGCGCAGTCGCGCCCATCGCGGATCGCCCAGACCACCAGCGAGGCACCGCGCACGATGTCACCGATGGCATAAACCCCGTCCATCTCGGTCTCGCCGGTCTCGAACGCTGCTTTTACAGTGCCCCAGCGAGTCACGGGCAGGTCAGGCTGGCCAAACAGGGTGGGCAGGTCTTCGGGCTCGAACCCCAGCGCCTTGATCACCAGATCAGCGTCTTCGACATAGTCCGCGCCTTCGATCAACTCGGGGGCCTGACGGCCGGTGGCATCGGGCTGACCCAGACGCATCTTCTGGACCATAACGCCGGAAACCTGATCATCGCCGGTAAAGCCCTTTGGTGCGCTTAGCCATTCGAATACGACGCCTTCTTCCTCGGCATTCTGCGTTTCGCGCTGCGATCCGGGCATGTTCGCGCGGTCGCGTCGATACAGGCATTTGACCGAGGTCGCACCCTGACGGATCGAAGTCCGCACGCAATCCATCGCGGTATCACCGCCACCGATCACGACAACTTTTTTGCCTTCGGCATTCAAACGGCCATTGTCGAAATCTTCGACCTCATCGCCAAAGCTTTTGCGGTTCGAGGCTGTCAGGAAGTCGATGGCCTTTTCAATACCCGTCAAACCGCTGCCAGGCATGGACAGGTCGCGCGACTTGTAAACGCCGGTTGCGATGATAATCGCATCATGTTTGGAACGGATTTCCGCGAATTTGGCGGCGTCCACGTCGCAATTCAGAACGAACTCAACCCCGCCATCAGCCAACAGGTCATTGCGGCGCTGAACAACGTCTTTTTCCAGCTTAAAGCCCGGAATTCCATACATCAGCAGTCCGCCTGCCCGGTCATGGCGATCATACACGGAGACCTGAATACCCGCACGGCGCAGCATGTCCGCCGCTGCCAGCCCACCAGGGCCGCCGCCGATGATGCCGACGCTTTCGCGGCGCTCAGCACCCGGCACGACCGGCTTGACCCACCCCTTTTCCCAGGCTGTGTCGGTGATATATTTCTCGATCGAGCCAATGGTAACAGTGCCGTGCCCAGATTGTTCGATCACGCAATTCCCTTCGCACAGGCGGTCCTGTGGGCAGATGCGCCCACAAATCTCGGGGAAGGTGTTGGTGGCCTGACTGGTGTGATAGGCCTCTTCCAGACGGCCCGTTGCGGTCAAGTTCAGCCAGTCGGGGATGTTGTTGTGCAGCGGGCAATGCGACTGACAATAAGGCACACCGCATTGGCTGCAGCGGCTGGCCTGTTCTTCAGCTTTGGCAGCAGCGAATTCGGCATAGATTTCGTCAAAGTCTTCCGTACGGGCATCTGCGGCCCGTTTTTCCGGCATTACTCGGTCGATCTGCACAAATTTCAGCATCGGTTGCTTGGCCACGGGTCAGACTCCATGAATTGGCTTGGTCGCGCCTCTTTAAAAGATGCGTAGGGGGATTAAAAGTCAAGTGTGCTGACCTTTTTTCAAAAACTTTGCTGGATTCCACCGATGACCAGTGAGAAATACAGGATATTAGTTCCGATTCGGACCTATTTGCATCCTTTTCTTTTCCTTACCGCGCTTATACGCAGGGATCACAAAGAACACGTGGCGGCAGCACGGGCAGGTAAATGAGTCTTTTTCAGTTGATTCTTGCAGCAGTCATTCAGGGAATTACCGAATTTCTGCCGATCTCATCTTCGGGTCATCTGATACTTTTACCCAGCCTGACCGGTATGGACGATCAGGGGTTGGCCATCGATGTCGCTGTGCATGTGGGCACTCTGGGCGCCGTAATTCTGTATTTCTGGTCTGATGTGAAAATGGCGATTTCCGGACTGCCGCAGGCTCTTTTGGGGCGCACCGATACACCACAAGCCCGATTGGCCCTGGGGCTGATTCTGGCCACGATCCCAACCGTCATTGTCGGAGCGATCCTGTTCAAAACCGGGCTCAGCCAGTCTCTGCGCTCAATGACGGTCATCGGCTGGACGATGCTGGGGTTCGGCATATTGCTCTACTGGATGGACCAGAAAGGGCCGCAAAGCAAAGAAACCTCTGACTGGGGCCTGCGCGATGCGATGATCATGGGCCTGTGGCAAGTTCTGGCGCTGATCCCCGGAACATCCCGGTCCGGGATCACGATCACCGGGGCGCGCCAGCTTGGATACAGCCGCGAAGACGGTGCACGCATCGCGATGTTGATGTCCATACCCACGATTCTGGCATCCGGAGCGCTGCTGTCCACAGAGGTCATCCGCCAGGCAAATGCCCAACTGGCGTTCGACAGTGCTGTTGCTGCGTTCTTTGCGTTTCTGTCCGCGCTGCTTGCCTTGTCGCTAATGATGCGCCTGTTGCGCAGCGTCAGCTTTACGCCATACGTGATCTACCGCGTAGTAGTGGGCGCAATCCTTCTGGTCATCGCCTACAGCTGATCAGGTCCGCATATTGCTGGCCGAGTTCTGTATGTCATCATACTGACCCGAGGGGCGGAACTTCCACAGATAATCCGGCAGGACCGAATCCAGCGTCGCCGGCTCGATCCCCATATCGGCAAAGCCAAGCGCGCTATCTGAGACAACATTGTCGTGACGCAGATTCTTGAGCTGATCACGCGTCAGGATATTGTTCGGAAACAACTGAAAGCTCGCAAATTTCATTATGTCCAGCATTCCCGCCATGATCCGGGCCACCCAAAAGGGAATCCCAAGGACAATCCGATGGCGGTTGATCACATCCAGCATCTGCAGCATCAACGCACGGAAGGTTTTCACTTCGGGTCCGCCCAATTCGTAGACACCCCCGCTGGCCTGCCCCAGCACGCCCTGCACCGCAGCCTTGGCGACATCATCCACATAGACCGGCTGAAATTGCGTCTGGGCCCCGACCAGCGGCAGAAATGGCCCCATTCGGGTCATCGCAGCGAAACGGTTGAAGAACTGATCCTCGGTTCCGAAAATCACCGAAGGGCGCAGGATCATTGCACCCGGCATATGCGCCAGAACACCGGCCTCTCCCCGCGCTTTGGTACGAGAATATTCGCTCCCCGCCTCGGCATTAGCACCAATGGCCGAGATATGGACCATACGGTTTACACCTTCAGCGGCTGCTAGACGCGCAACGCGTTCAGCCCCTTCGGTTTGAACGGTATCGAATTCATTCCGGCCAATCTCGTTCAACACACCAACACAGTTCACCACCGCATCAGCCCCCCGCATCGCCAAAGCAACCGAAGCGTCATCGCGGATGTTACACAGGACAGGTTCGACTTGCCCCACCGCACCGTAGGGTCTAACAAACATCGCTTCGTTCGGACGGCGCACCGCAACCCGAACGCGCCAGCCTTCATTCGCCAGACGTCGCGCAATATACCGGCCGACAAATCCGGATCCGCCATAAATCGTGACCAGTTTGGACATTTGAGGGCTCCTGCTATTGGGTCCTGATCCGATCTACCGCCCAATGCCCTTTCAAACAAGGCGCAATAACGCCGCGCAGCCACGAAAAAGCAACGCGGCACAGACGGTTGAAAGCAGTGGTTAAAAAACTTTCAAAAAACTTTCCGAATCCGGTTGACGCCTTCCGCCAGTAGGCTTAAACGCCCCTCCACGACACCTGCCCAGGTGGCGGAATTGGTAGACGCGCTAGCTTCAGGTGCTAGTGTCCGTATGGACGTGGAGGTTCGAGTCCTCTCCTGGGCACCAAATTTCCATAATATTATTATATTTTTCAATCACTTAAGGCGGGTATCTGTATTTATATCCACCTTATAGCCCACCTTTGAGCGTATGGTGTTATTCCAGCTTTCCGACTTGAAGGGCGGGAAGAAGACGTTCGCTGCATGTGCGATAACAACTCCCGCAATCCGTGAAAGCGGTCATTTACAGTCAGGAGTGCGATACCCGCCCGATCCAGGTATGGATGAAATCCTTTGTGGCGCGCGGTCAGAGTGGCCTGGCAAGGTCACCAATATCCCAGAAAAGCCCGGCCATTGCCCGCAATGCATCACGCGACACCGACTTCAACACGTGTTCGTTGGGCGCGTGCTGCGAACAGCCACGATAGGAATGAGGCACCCAAACCGTTGGGAGGCCGAGCACATCGGAAAAGACCTCATTGGGTAGGGAACCGGCGAGATTTGGCAGAATATGTGGCTGCTTTCCGGAGGTATCTTCCAGCGAACGCGCGACAAACGACACCCAAGGATGATCCGGCGATGTCCGCGTCGCATCAAAGAATCCACGGTCATGAGGTTTGATATTAACGATCTCAAATCCTCTTGCATCAAGGTGGCGACGAAGGGCCGGCAGGATACCGGATTGATCGGTGCCAACAACGAAGCGGAGCTGGCAGGCGGCCTTGGCATATCCCGAGATCGCGTTAACCGGCGCTTCGGGGACACCGCTTTTCATCGCGAGGATCGCAAAACTGTTCCAGCCGAAGACCCGTTCGGCCGGTGTCAGACTTTCCTCGCCCCAGTCTTCGTCAATCTTCGGACCGCCATCTTCGCCTACCGGCAAGTTGCGCAGGGCATGCCGGATCTCTTCGGTTAGGCTGGTCGGTCGCCACTCTGGTATTTGGATTTGGCCCCTCACATCGGTGATCGTCGAGAGGGCTTGTGCAAGGATCATCGCGGGGTCGGCAAGTAAACCGCCCCAGTTGCCGGAATGATGCGCACCGTCTCGAAGGTCAACAATGAGGTCGAACGAATAGCCGCCCCGTGAACCCATGAACATCGTCGGAGTGTCTGACTGAAGGCGTGGTCCGTCCGATGCGATCAGGACATCCGCGGCAAGGTTTTCTTTGTGCGTGGCGCAAAACTCCGACAACCCCGGCGACCCCATCTCCTCACCCATTTCAACAAGGATCCGAATGTTGAAGCCGAGTGATCCACGAGCGTCGATGACGGAGCTCAACGCAGCTAAGTTGATGAGGTGCTGTCCCTTGTTGTCAGCGGTACCGCGTCCGAAGAGGCGATCACCATCGTCCACGAGACGAAACGGGTGAAGCCCGTTTCGCCACTGATCAGTTTGCGCGCGGGTCACGTCGCCATGCCCATAGGACAGGATCGTTGGGCTCGAGTCGTCCTCGATGCGTTCAGCGACAAGGATCGGACCTGCATCCGGCACAGGGTTCGGGTGGATTGCGCAGGAGAACCCAATACTGCGCAGGCGCGGAACGAGGGCTTCCTCAAGGTAGCGCGGAAGCTCGGCGGCTTTCTCCTGTGTCTGGCTCTCCGTCTCATGGGCAACCAGTTCGCTAAGTTCTGTTGCAAATTGACCGGTGTCGAAATACTGGGCGGCGTTGTCTATAGCAGAGGCGCGGGTCAAGGTTGTTTTACCTCAGACAAGTGGACGCACGTCGTCCGGGATCGGACAAGTGTAAGGTGTTTCGCCCAGATGGTCTTGGTGCGTCGCGCGTGCAGCTTCGATGCGCGAGGGATCCTCAACCAGTCGACACGCTGTCGCGGCCATTGCTTTTGCTGCGTAGACCATGCCTTTGTGAGCCGCGGGCGCCTTGCCTTGTGCCACTGTTTGCCACGTATGAAACGGCGTTCCTATAGCACAGGTGGCAACTCGTGCCTGAACGGTTGGGACTGCCCAACTCACGTCGCCAACATCCGTCGAGCCTTCGCCGCCATCGCTGTGGCGATCAAGAGCTGCGATGAAGTCGCATAGAGCGAGATCCTTTTTGGGCTTGGCACCGATCCGCTTGAAGGTCGTGTTGATGTCAGCCTTGGTCAATGTAGTCTGAATCTCGCGGGCAAAGCTGAGGTCTGTTTCGTCAAAGGCGACGGGTCCGAGTTTCTCTAGCTCGTGCTGCATGGTTTCTTCCAAAGGACGATTGCCAAGCAGGTTCGAGACGCCGGAAAAGACCTGGCTGGTAACTTGCGTTCCTGTCATCAGCGCCGCGCCGTCCGCGATCTTTCGGACGCGCGTAACCAGATCGGCGAGGTCGGGTAGCGAACTGGCCCGGACGAGCTGGCGCACTGTGGCCTTGGCTTGCACCACGTTCGGCGCAACGCCACCTGCATCGAGATAGGCGTAGTGCACCCGGGCGCTGTCGGGCATGTGCTCGCGCAGATAATTCACACCGATGTTCATCAGTTCAACCGCATCAAGCGCGGACCGGCCCAATTCAGGCGCGCCAGCAGCATGGGCGGCTTTTCCATGAAAAGTGAAGTCGATCCGGGTGTTCGCGAGCGATTTGGCCTCATTCACGCCTGTGAAGGTTGCCGGATGCCAGGAGATGGCCGCGTCGACATCATCGAACAGTCCTTCGCGCACCATGTACGTCTTGGCCGCGCCCCCTTCTTCGGCGGGGCAGCCATAGTACCGCACACGGCCCTTGATGCCGTTTTCGGCCAACCAGTCTTTCACCGCCGTGGCAGCCAAGAGTGCGGCGGCGCCGAGCAGATTGTGACCACACCCATGCCCGTTGCCGCCCTCTTCAATCGGCTGATGTTCAGCCACACCTGGCGCTTGGCTCAGATATGGCAGCGCATCGAACTCGCCGAGGATGGCGATCACCGGACCCTCGTCTCCTGCCTCGCCAATCACGGCCGTAGGAATGCCAGCTGCATTCTCTGTTATCTTGAAACCTTGAGCGCGTAACATCTGCACATGTTCAGCGACGGACTTGTACTCGGCGTAAAGCGTCTCGGGCGTGTCAAAGACGCGGTCAGACAATGCGATAAAATCATCACGATGGCGGTCAACGTGGTCCCAGATCGGATCGGCGTTTTTCAAGGGGCTCTCCAGCTTCTCGTTCAAACGGTTTCGGCGTGTTCCAGCAGGCAGGCTGTTTCGCGCCCGCCGCGCCCGGCTTTCAGTTCAGGAACGGTGGTGCGGCACTCAGCGGTCGCCACCGCGCAACGCGGGTGAAAGGTACATCCAGATGGTGGATCGAGCGGCGACGGAATTTCCCCGTCAATCGGGGCAAACTCACGCCGGCGCTGATCAAGGCGCGGAGCCTCTGCAAGCAGAGCTTTCGTGTAGGGATGGCGTGGGTCAGAGAAGATTTCCTCTGTCGATGCGCTCTCGACAATGCGGCCCAGATACATGATCGCCACGCGGTCGGCGATGTGTTCGACGACGCTCAGGTCATGGCTGATAAACAAATACGTCAGGCCCAGCTCCTCGCGCAGGTCCATGAACAGGTTGATAACCTGCGCTTGGATCGATACGTCCAGCGCAGCGATGGCCTCGTCGCAAACAAGGAACTTCGGCTTCACGGCGAGCGCACGCGCGATCACGATCCGCTGCCTTTGCCCACCGGAAAACTGATGTGCGTAGCGCCGCTTGAGCGACGGGTCGAGGCCGACCTTACGCATAACGTCGTCCACGAAATCCGCACTCTCTGCCTTGCTGACGCTCCCATGCATACGCGGTGCTTCACCGATGATATCTTCGACGCGCATACGCGGGTTGAGGCTGGCAAAAGGGTCCTGAAAGATCATCTGAATAGCGAGGGTTGCCGCGCGTTTATCGGAGCCGCTCAACGTCGCGACATCTTTGCCTTCATAGAACATCTGCCCATCACTAGCGGCGTGAATGCCGGCCACAACACGTCCCAGCGTGGACTTGCCGCAGCCAGACTCGCCGACCAATCCCAGAACTTCGCCCTTTTGGATCGACAGGTTTACATTATCGACTGCATGGACAGTTTCTTCACGGATGTTTGCGCCAACTCGCTGCGCGATTTTCCCCGCTACGTCCAAACGCTTGGTGAAGCGCTTCGAAACGCCTCGGATTTCAACGAGCGGCTCTGTCATAGCGTAGTCTCCTCCGTACGCTGCGGGTTGAAACAGCGAAGGCGGCGGCCATCCACGTCCTTAATCTGGGGTTGTTCGGAACAAGCTGCCGTCCGAGCCTGACAGCGAGGACCAAAGGCGCACCCTTCAGGAAGGGCGAGCATATTCGGCGTCATCCCTTCGATCTGGAACAAGCGCTGCCCACGCCGGTTAGCGGTCGGAACAGATCCAAGAAGCCCAACCGTATAGGGATGCAGCGGACGGTCTATCACATCGTCGATGCCGCCCTGCTCAACGATCCGTCCGGCATACATAACTGATATCCGATCCGCGAGCCCCGCCACAACGGCCAGGTCATGCGTGATCCAGATCATCGCGGTTCCCGTGCGTTTCGTCAGCTTCTGGGCCTCGTGGATGATCTGCGCCTGAATTGTCACGTCGAGCGCGGTCGTCGGCTCGTCGGCAATGATCAGGTCCGGCTGGTTCAGGAAGGCTGTCGCAATCGCCACGCGCTGCCGCATCCCACCGGAAAGCTGATGCGGATAGGCCTGCAATCGCTCTTCCGGCGATGGGATGCCGACCAATCCAAGCGCATCGCGGCTTCTTTCCCAGGCGGTTTGGCGGTTGACGTTTTCATGGGCGAGAATGGCCTCGATCATCTGCGTATCGACGCGCAAGACCGGGTTGAGCGTCATCATCGGATCCTGAAAGATCATCGAGATTCGGTTGCCACGCAAGGATTTGAGTCGCTCTTCCGGTGCGTTCGCGATCTCGTCACCATTAAAACGGATTGACCCATCGACGATGCGCCCGGGAGGATCGATCAGCCCTAGGATGGAGAACCCGGTGATCGACTTGCCCGACCCGGACTCACCTACTAGCCCCATGACCTCGCCCTCGGAGACGGTGAAATCCACACCATTAACGGCCTTGACCACACCCGCATGCGTGAAGAAGTGGGTCTTCAGCCCGCTGACTTCGAGTACTGCCGTCATCTCTTCAACCTCGGATTCAGAACATCGCGCAAATGGTCGCCAACAAGGTTGATGGACACGACCGTCATTAACAGCGCGACGCCGGGAAAAACGGAAATCCAGTAGCGTCCTGAAAGCATGTATTCGAATCCATTTGCGATCAGCACCCCAATCGACGGCTCAGTCTGTGGAAGGCCTACGCCAAGGAACGAAAGCGTCGCTTCCAAAGAGATCGCACTGGCGGTTTGTACCGTGCCAACGACGATCAGAGGCGCCATGCAATTCGGGAGAAGATGCCGAAAGACGATCCGCGAACGCGAAATGCCGAGACATTGTGCGGCTTCAACATATTCCTTGCCACGCTCGACAAGCGCGGTCGCGCGGACCGTGCGGGCGTAGTATGCCCATTGCGCAATTACGAGGGCAAGGATGATCTTGTCGACACCCTTACCAAGTGCCGCAACCATCATCAGTGCTACCAGCGATGCCGGGAACGACAGTTGAAGGTCCACGATGCGCATGATGAACGCTTCGGTCCGGCCACCGGCGTAGGCCGCGACCAGACCAATCACCATACCGATCAGAAGGGCAATCACTCCAGATGCAAGCCCAACGGTCAGAGAAATACGCAAGCCATAGAGAATTGCCGAGTAGAGATCGCGTCCAGACCCGTCCGAGCCGAGCCACATCGTGTATCCGTCGAATGCTTCGGAACCTGGAGGCAAGCGCCCATCCATGACGCTGACCTGACCAAGATCGTAGGGGTTCTGCGGCGTGATCCAGGGCGCCAGGATGGCCAGCAGAACGATGGCCAGGAATATGCCGAGCGCCGCTGTCGCGATCCTGCTTTCGAAGAACTCGGCTCGAAAACGCTGGAACGGCGTCTCGACTTTCGGGGATTTGGTGGGGGTCAGTGAATGATCTGTGACGGTGTCGGTCATGCGCCCTGATCCTGCAAACGAACCCTCGGATCGAGGATCGAGTAGAGTATGTCGACGATCAGATTGATCAGCACGAAAAACAGTACGATGATCATCAGATAGGCGACGACGACGGGCCGATCCAATTGCAGTATTGCGTCGATCAGCAGTTTGCCCATTCCGGGCCATGCAAAGATCGATTCAGTCACCACCGAGAACCCGATCAAACTGCCGAATTCGAGGCCCATGACGGTCACAACCGGGATCATGATGTTCTTCATCACATGCACCAGAATGATGCGTCGGGTCGAAAGACCCTTGGCCCGGGCGTATTTCACATAATCCTGCCCCATCGCTTCACGGACACCCGCTCGGGTAAGGCGGATTGCCAGTGAAATCTTAAGAAGTGCCAGGTTGAGAGCAGGCAGGAAGATGTGGCTCAACCCATCGAGCGTAAAAAGGCTGCTGTGAATTCCAAGAAACGAGCCGATATCGCCACGCCCTGTCGCCGGGACCCATCTAAGTTCGACTGCAAACAGCATGATGAGCATTAGTCCGACCCAGAAGGTCGGCAGCGAGAAACCGAGAATCGAGCCAGCCATGATTCCCTTGGAAAGCGGGCTATCGGGATAGAGCCCGGCATAAAGACCCAATGGAATACCGATCACGATAGCAAGAAAGAGTGCACTGAAGGCCAGTTCCATCGTGGCAGGCATATGGTGCAGGATCAGTTTGAGCGCGGGCTCACCGAAGACGAAGCTATCGCCGAGGTCACCTTGTGCTGCACCTTTGAGGAACAACCAGTACTGTTCCCAAATAGGCCGATCCAATCCAAGCCGTCGAATGGCAGCTTCGATGTCAGCCTGATCCGCGTCGGGGCTTACCAGCATGTAGACCGGGTCACCAACGATGTTGACGCCAAAAAAGACAATCACCGACATCAGAAAGACAACAAGCATTGCTTGCAGCAATCGGCGAATGACAAAAACGGTCATGAGGACATTCCCTGGGCAAAGGCTTCGGGCCGCTGCGAAGGCGGCCCGGATGCATTGCGGTTACTCTTTCACGACGCCTGTCGCGAGAGTGTATTCGTCGGTCCGAGGGATGTAGCTCAGACCTTTTTTGGCCGCCCAGGTGTTGACCTGGAAGTGAGTCGGAATGATTGCCACATTCTCGATCGCGCGCTCTGTCGCCGCGGCGAGCAGTTCCTGTCGCTTGGCGTCATCGACTGTTCGCAAGGCTTCTTCGATCAGCGCGTCGGTTTCAGCATCCGAGTGTCGGCCACGGTTTGATGATCCAAAGCCCGCATCCTTGTCATGGGTATGGATCAGCGATTTGAGAGGCGAGGACGCTTCGCCGGACCCCGCGCCCCATCCGACGAGGATAAAGCTGAATTCCGGCAGACCCTCAGGGCTGCCTTTGGAAGCGCGTCCAAAGTATACCGAACGCGGCATGGTTTCGACGGCCGTCTTGACGCCAGCACGGGTCAACATTTGCGCAATTGCCTCGGCGATTTTGGCGTCGTTGATGTAGCGGTCATTCGGCCCATGGATTGTCATTTCAAATCCATCGGGATAACCGGCTTCAGCCAGAAGCGCTTTAGCACCGTCCGGGTCATACGCCACGACGTCCAAATTGTCGGACACGCCAAAGAACCCCTCGGGAAGAAGCTGGCCGGCGGGTAACGCAACCCCCTCCATGACACGCTCAACGATTGCATCGCGGTTGATCGCCATGCTGATCGCCTTCCGGACGCGGACGTCCATGAGCGGGTTCTTGATATCGCCGCCACCATTGGCCTTCACAAAGGGTGAATCCTCGCGGAATTGGTCCATGTGAAGATAGATCACTCGGTTGGACACGCCCTGGCTCAACTGGATATCATCGTTGCCCTGAAGTGTAGTGATATCGGTCGTCGGGACGCCCGATATCATGTCGACGTCACCGGCAAGAAGCGATGCAACACGGCTCGGACCGGAGGTGATCGGGCGGAATTCCACCTCGGACCAGATCGGCGCATCACCCCAGTAGCCGTCGTTCCGTACTAGCACGATGCTTTCACCCGGCGTGTAGCTTTGGAACTTGAATGGCCCTGTGCCGATGGCGGCCGTACCCGCGTTGAAGTCTTCCGTCGTTGCCTCGCAGCCCACTTCTGAGATCACAGGGATCGTGGAAATGTCATTGCCCATCAACGGATAAGGTGCGGCCGTTTTGAAGTGCACCGTGTAGTCATCGATCTTGACGACTTCCTTACCCTTGAGATAGGTGCCGTATCCCGATGGAGAGTTCGGTACGTCCGGCGCGCGCGCCATGGTGCAGACTACATCATCTGCCGTAAAGTCGCTTCCGTCGTGAAACTTTACTCCTTCACGCAGCTTGAACTCCCAAGTCAATTCATCAATCGGCTCCCATGACTCTGCAAGACCCGGTGATAGGCGCTGATTTTCATCCTGCGCGATCAGCCGGTCAAAGATGTGCACAGACATTGCGTTGTTCGGACCCAAGTTGTGAAAATGCGGATCGAGCGACGTCGGCTCCGAAGCGAGGCCGATCGTCAGTTTTTCGGCCGAAACAGCACCGACGCCGAAAGCCAAAATGCCGACAGCGACGGCTGTCGCAGATGTGAGTTTCCTCATCAAAAAGACTCCCTGTTTGTATGGCGCTTGTGAATAGGCGAATCCTCGGCCGATCCCGCGCCCTATTAAAAAAGGCTAGCTACCGCAAAAATCATTGCCAATACTCAATGCTATGCAATTTTGCATAGACCAATCCAAGAGTTTGGATGTTCAATCGCTCATACCGGGGGAGGAATGCAGCATGACGGAACACCGACACAGACTGCGCGAGTTCGAGTCGCTAAGAGCCGTGATCACAACTGGGACGACAATCGGCGCCGCACGGCGTCTCGGGATTTCTCAGTCTGCCGTAAGTCGGTCCTTGTCGCAACTCGAGGCCCGAGTTGGACGGTCGCTGTTTCTCCGCCGGTCGGGACGCATTGACCCAACCGACGAAGCGTTGCGCCTCAACGAAAAACTGGACCCAATCTTCGAGACGCTTGCCGATATCGAGGGCGCAGAATGGGCTACTCCGGATAACGAGCCGTTGCGTCTGATCGTGCCGCCGACACTGGCGCATCACTTTGTCATCTCTAGGGTCGCCAGTTTTCTCAAGAAGAATGAAGGAAAGCAGCTTCAATTGGATATTCAGGCGACAGACGTGCTGGTCGCCGGCATTCTCGACCTCCGCTACGATCTTGGTTTGACGAGTGCGATGATCCAACGAACTGGTGTTCACCTCATGCCGTGGCGCCGCAGTCAGGTGGTCTGCGCCATGCCGAGCAACCATCCGCTGTCGGAAAAACGAGTGGTGACGCCGCAGGATCTGGAAGGTGTCGCGCTGATAGAGTTTCTGAGAAGGCTGGGGACGCGAGCGATCACCGAAAAGATCTTTGCGCGCGCCGGAATTCGTCCAAAACAAGTCGCCGAAACGGCAACGAACATGGCCGCTCTGGAGCTTGTCCGCGAGGGTTTGGGTGTGACGCTGATCAATCCCTTCCCGTTGTTGTCGTCGGGGATGGAAGGTGTCGTCGTCAGGCCATTTGACGCCGCCATTTTTTATGACACCAGCTTTGTTCTTCCATCAGGCAGGCCACCATCTCAGCTTGCCCGCCAGTTCATGCAGTTTGTCAAATTGACGACGCCGCATGACAAGTATTCAGAGCCCGTTTAGCGCAGCAACTGAGCCGACCACGAGGCGTCGATGTCCATCGGAAAGTTCGGTCGTGGCAAATTCGCAAACGGCCAGCGGTCGTGAACTGGCGACGTAAGCCCGCCCGTGTCGACCTCAAAAACCTGGTTTGGCCCAAACCAGTTGGAAAACCCGGCCCGAAAGTGGCCTCGGGATTTCACAACAACGGTCCAGGCCGACGCAATATCCAGTCCGAACATGTGAAAGAACACGGGATCGGCGGTCTGCGTGCGATCGGTTATCACTACCACGGTGATGCCACCAATACGAAGCGCAGCGGATGGCCCCAGGGCCAATCTCCGACCGGCCGTCATTCCCAGTTCACCGACCACATCTCCATTGTGAAGACCCAAGACCTCCGCATCCGCCTCGAAAGGCACATCCCACTGCGCCCAGAAAACACTGGAATCGGAAGAACGGTTGAATTGTGCCCTGAATTTACCGCCGACACCGATGCGATGGGCTTCGTTCACAAGTTCCGGATCACAAAAGGAACCGTACAGGCATTCTTCGGCTTTTGCCGCATGAAGAGCGGCTAACAGTTCTGTCGTCCTGCCACTGCCGCCGCCACCAGGATTGTCACCGGCATCGGAGAAAATCACAGGCGCGCGCGCTTGGTCGGCGGAAATCGAGATCGCTTCCGTCACGGATGTCAGTTTTCGAACGAAATCCTTCCTCAACGACCAAGCCATGTCTGCCAGTTCTTCCGCCAGTGCATTGGCCGCCTTCTGGTCCTCACGCGCAGTAACAACGATGCTCAGACCATTGTCGGGCGTGTCGGAGAAAAGGAAATTGCCGAAGATCGATACGTTTAGAATCTCACCTCGGCCTTCGGCTTGTCGTCGCTGACCGTGGTCGATCAGCGTGCCATACGGGTGCTCGGCACTTAGAAGGGTTACGGATGCCGGAACAAGAGGCAGTTTGACATGCGCGGTTTGGGGCCGGACGCCCGACGCCAAAACCCGGCGCAGCGAAAAGGCGGCTTCCTCGCCACGTTCTATCTGATCGACGTGAGGATTGGTACGATAGCCGACGATCAGGTCACAGGCATCGACCATCTGCTGTGAGATATTTGCATGCAGATCGAGTGTCGCAACGACAGGTACGTCCGGTCCGACAACTCTCCGAATGTGTGACATCAACAAACCGTCGGGGTCGTGGTCATGCTCGGCAACCATCGCGCCGTGATTGCAGATGTAGACTGCGTCAACAGGGCCAGCTGAGCGAAGCATGTCTTCCGAAGTCACTATGATCTCTTCGATCACGGTTTTTCGTACTGGACCTGCCGGGTGGCTGGCTGCCAAGATACAGGGTACCGGCGTCCAGTCGCCCGTAGCATCCATCGCCCGGACAAAGGCCGCAAATTCTATTGCCAGCTTTGGTGTCGCGGATCTGGCTTCAGACATCAAAGCATCGCCTGATAGCCATGTCAGAGACTTAAAGTCTGACAAATCAGCCGGGGGTGCAAAACGATTTGACTCGAGAATTGCGCCAAGGAGGGCGATCTTTGGAACCTTCATGCGAGAGGCCTTTGGGAATGCAACACAGTGCGAGGAAACATGAGTAAGTGATTTCAATCAAGGTATCATGCGTCTTCTCTTTACTAGGAAAATGTCCGTCGCATTGCGTCTCACCCATTGCGCGACGCGCAAGCGATCTGTGCCACCTATTATGCTGACAGAAGTTTCCGGGGAATTCGTAAAGATTGTTTGGGCCGATGACCCAGACGTTCACCTCATGCGCGGCGCACCAGATCGCCCACCCGCTCGGTTTAATCGCCGCGGGCAAGACGCTTTGTATCTGAGCCCTGATGTTGAAAGCGCAAGGGTCGCCATCGGACAGGACGTTAGAAAGGATGATCGCCCGCGGGTTGTGCTGACTTTCGAGGTGGAACGATGTGCGTTGTTCGATCTGCGCAGCCCCGAAGCCGCAGATATCTATGCACTCGCCAGTCAACCCTGGCGCAAACTCGTAGCTGCCGGTGGGGATCCGTCCTCATGGCTCGCGGCTGATCGGATCAGAGCAGACGGGCATATTGGATTGATTGACCCCTCACGAAGGCGCCCGGGCCTTTGGCACATCACACTTTTTCGATGGAACGAGGCGAGCGCACCTAGCGTGTTTCGGTGTAGTGAAGTGAAACCGGTTATCGTCCCGCCGGACTATCGGTGACGTTTAAAGTACGACCCAACTATCATTTCGCAATTATGGCCATCGCAAGAAACCACCGTTCGCTAATGTGCCGTATCGATGGGACCACCTAGAAAGTGGTTCATGGGGAGATAGAAAGAGAACGCTTTTCTTTGGCAAACCGCGACTTTCGCCGCTGCCACAATCCGGTCTTTCATACCGAAACCTTCATAGGCAACTTCGTGGGACAACACGGATACTTGCAGCCCCAGTTAATTCGCGTCTGCAGCGAATGCCAGCAATGCGGGCTGCGAATGCAGCACTTCAGCATTTGTCTGAGTGACCGCTTTGGGCCGCTCACACCTGAGCGAGGTCAGGCAGTCGAAAAGATGCCACGATAGCTCCGGCGTTAGCATCGAGCCCAAAGCGGCTAATTGGTCAACAAATCCCTGCCGTCGCAGCGGAACACGGAATTCGCCTGACAGTGGAAAAGACAGTGTCGACATTTTTGACGTGAAAAATATTTGGTGGTCTTAACGCGTAACAGAATACTCGTTGTCAAATATCAAGCATAAGCTCTAAGCGTCCGAATAGATCGGCCTTTCCAAATCGGATGGCCCTACTCAGGCACTATGTTGTGATTAATCCTGAACAGGTTCTTTGGATCATAGCTGCCCTTTATTTTCGAAAGCTTCCCGCTGTTTAGGCCGTATGCACCAGCCATATGATCCGCTTCGTCTTCGGGCATAAAGTTTACATACGCGCTACCGGTCGCATGAGGCCGCATCTGATTATAAAGTCCCCGCGCCCACGCAATGCACTCATCATCCTTGCTCGGGTCTTCCCAACGTGTGTGAACATTCATTATGAAGTGTGCTGATCGTTGCGGATAAGCTGTTGAGTGGGGTTCAATGCGTGCCATTGCGCCACCTACATGCGCAATAAATACTTCGCAAGCAGGGTCGGGAAGGCTGGAAACCGCCTCGAGAAGACCTGTGATTGCTTCCGAGGAAAGCGCTTCGAAATCATGGCTTTTCCAATAATTCCGAGCGCCCGGTGTAAGCAAAGGGTCGAATGCTGCTTGCCAGTCTACAAACTTGTGAGGTGAGATGACATCGGCAATCGGTTCTCCTAGCGCGCGCAAACCCGACAAGGCTTTTTCACCATCGTCTATAGGACCACTGTAGCAAGCTGCAAAAATCAGCACCTCTCTCCCATGCCACTCTTCTGGTAGGAACGGGAGAGGAGGAGCTTTTCGCATCACGCTCCAGACGGTCAGCTCATCGGGTGAATCATCTGCAATGGCTGCGAATTCTGCAAGCAGCTCTGGCGCCTTTTCGATCGGGTGAACGATCAGGCCGGACAGAACATCGGGTCCAAGATCATGCAACTGAAACTCGAATGAGGTCACGACGCCGAAATTGCCGCCTCCACCGCGGATGGCCCAGAAAAGCTCCGGATGGCTTGTGGGCGAGGAGGTGACAATCGTCCCATCTGCCGTCACAACTTCTGCCGACAGAAGATTGTCGATCGTCATTCCGAATTTCCGCGTCGTCCACCCAAAGCCGCCACCAAGAGTCAGGCCAGCGATTCCAGTTGTCGAATTGATGCCGACAGGGACAGCAAGCCCATGAGCCTGAGTTTCGCGATCTACATCGCCAAGCAATGCACCCGGTGCAACCCTAGCAGTCTTGTTGACAGGGTCTACGTGTACCGATTGCATCTGGGACAGATCGAGTAATACCGTCTCGTCTGCAACAGCGTGACCTGCAATTTGATGCCCACCTGATCGAATTGACATTATGAGGCTGGCGTCTCTAACAAAGTTTACAGCTTTCTGTACGTCGCTCGCCCCCATCGCGCGGATCACGAACCCAGGGTGACGTTCGAACATGCTGTTCCATGTTGTTCTTGCGCCTTCATATTCCGGAGTGCCCTGTAAGTAGACGCCGCCGCGAAGCGAGGAATTAAGCGCATCCAAAGCGTCTTGACTCACAGTTGCCGTGATTCCGTCGAGTGTTTTTATGTCGTACATGCATAGGCCTCCCTGTTTTCAGGTCAGGCTTCTTGCGCGGCTGCCTCATGTAGTTGTGACTTCCGATGCGTTGTCCCGCGGATAAATCGCCTCGGATTAGGTTTTTGAACTGCGAATATTCAGGCGAAAATTCCGGGATCTATCTGATCCACAGGTGTAATGACATCGGCTGGGATGTTAAGGCGCTCGGCCGCCTTTCTAAGACTTTCCTCGTCGGGGGCCTCATACAGGCAGTATGTTTTGCGCTTGTCTGCGCTGAGGAACGAGAAAATCCACTCGACCCCGACTTCGTCATTGATCTCTTTGATGTGAATTTTGTCGTCGTCGCTGACGTTCAGCTGCTCGGCAAAATTTCTCTCAATTATGTACCTTGGCATAATGCTCCCCCAAGCATGTAAATGACATTAAACAGCTACTCCCTCGAGCTTTGACCTAAGGAAAACCATACTCAATTGCTGTGAAATTGCCAACGCTTCCCCTTCTAGTTGAAACGCTAGTTTCAAATCATTCGTGCGGCCCCGTTGCCTTAGCGCGGATGCATACGCGGCCTTGCTGTGCGCAATCCACGGAGGACACTTCATACGCGTGTCTATTTCGATCGCCTTATGGAACATCCTCTCAGCGGCGTCCCAGTTTTTCAGCACCGCTGCCAGATTGCCCAGACGTCTTGCAGCCGCCCCGGCGCAAACTGTTGTGGCCCCAGCGGTGATCGTTAGCTCTTCGTATGGGGTCAGCATGTCATAGAGGGTCTCAGCATGTCCCAGATGCTCGACTGCGACACAAATGTCAGCGAGATAAGACAAAGTAGTTGAAAACATAGCATCAAGGGGAAGATCGAAGCCATTCTCTGCCATTTCATTCAGTATGCGTTCAGCTGGTTCCTTGTATCCCAACTCGGCGGCAATAAGGCCAAATCCTGGTTTCCAAGAAATGTCTTCCGGGCTATCCGTCATCAGCTTCTTGATCACCGGTGCAACTTCGTGCAGCCGGTTTTGTTCGCGACGGATGGTAAACATCTGAACACCGAAGACGCCCTCAACATGTTCTCCATGTGTCTGTCGACCGATTTTCACCGCTTCGTTGGCATGCATCTCCGCCTGCTCAAAATCGCCATCCATAATTGCAACCATGGCGCGTGCGTGCTTCTGCACCCAGTAGAGTTGCAGATGGTTGTCCTTTTCCGAAATCTCCGTAAGCAATTCGAGTGAATGATCCATCAAGTCGCGGTCGGCCATTTCAGCCCCGACAAAAAGACTAAGTGTTCGGTCCCGGCCCTGATCAATACTCCCTAGGTTTTCGGCCGCTCGATGCATCGCATCAAGGTTTTCACGCCAATGACGTACCTCTCTTCCTTTGCGTGCGACGAATGGTGCCCCAAAATGCATCATCATCACTGAGAATTGGGATTTATAGTCCCCCAGTTTCGCGGCCAGTTCCATTGATTGCTGACCAAAGCGTGCGCCTTCAGAAAACTGGCCGACAAACATATGTGCCCGTGCAAGTTGGCTCATCAATCTGCACTGCCGAACTTCGTCATCGTCGGGAAGGTCGTTCAGAGCTCTAACACAAAGCTCAATGGCCTCGCCGTGTCTCTTACTCGACATCATACACGAGTCCGCAAAATGGTTCGCAGCATCAGCGGCGAGCGCCACATCGTTTATTCCACGGGCGGCGTCCGAGGCCTCTTTCAAAGCCGCTATCCCCTCTGGCAACTGACCCAGGCTGTCATGGCTGCGACCGATCAGGATTTTGGCTTTGATCGTTTCGACGCCGTTGTCAGATCCAAGATTTTCAGCCGCTTTGAGTGTTTCCCTAGCGTTGACCATCGCCTCTTGGCTGGCGGATCGCGCCAATGCCATTTCGGTTGCCGTCTGCCATTTGTCGAACGCAGCATGCCATTCTTCGGCCTCTGAAAGATGGCGGGCAACCAACTCGGGCCGGCGTTCAATCTCTGCTGACCGCAACTGCATCAAAGCACGGGCCACGTTTGCGTGTTGTTGCCTGCGGGTTGAGCCCAACATGGATTGATAGGCGGTATCCCGAATAAGGGCATGACGGAAAACGAAATACCCTCGATTGTGCCCGCTTTCAAAGATCAAACCCGTTCGAGACAGCTCTTCTATACGAGATTGAATTTCCGCACTGGCAAGACCTATTGCGGAAGCCAGCAAGCCAGGCTCGAACTCCCGTCCAATGACGGCTCCTGTTAACGCTACTTGTTTGGCCTCTGGTGAGACTGCGTCAAGACGTGCCATCAGTGTGCCTTTCAAAGACGAAGGTATGTGGACTTGCCCGTGCTCACCCGCCTCAACAATCGCCCGGGCCAACTCCTCGACGAACAATGGCACCCCGTCCGTCTTCTCAATGATTGTGGCGATTAGCGCATCGTCGGGTGCTTTTCCGGTAACATTGAGAACTAGGTTCGAGACATGGGTCGTATCAAACCGACGCAGCTGGAGCGTATGTACGTGCGCTTCGCCGTCATCATGGGCAAGTTCCCAGCCGGGCCTGTGGGTGATCAAAATCATCAAAGGCAGATCTGCGCAAATTGCTTTGAAGCGATCCAAAAGAGCTTGGGTGGAAGGATCAATCCAATGCGCGTCCTCAACACAAAGAATAACAGGACGCGTGCTTGCGCGTACCTGAACCGTGTGGATTAACGTCTGAATCGTGAGGTCACGTTGCTCCTGCGGTGACATATCGAGAACGCTTCGGGCAAGAGTACTGTGAGGCGCAACCAGCGCGGCAAAGACGGGCAGAACCTTTTCCCATTCCAAGCCCTCCCGGCTTTCCAACATTTTTTTGACAAGATCGAGAATTTGATCGTCATCAAAATCTGTCCCCACACCAGCATCCTGAGAAATCCTCTGGGCGACGGGGTGGAACGGGCTACTGATAAGGTAAGGAGAGCAGTTCAGCCTGATAATATCAGCTTCGCTAGTCGCTACGGCATTAGCGAGAAACTCTTCCGCCAATCGCGATTTACCGATCCCAGCTTCACCGGCAAGCAGAACAACCTCTCCCTGACTGTTCTGCGCACGCAGCCATGATTGTAAAAGGATACCTTTTTCGTAGTCGCGACCAATCATGACGCTGCCACTTTCGTCCCTATAAGATGCTCGAAACCGGCTTTCCGCGCTGTGTTCTGATACGACAGTCAAAAGGGTCCGTGGTTCTTTGAAACCTTTCAGCTCGGTTTGTCCAAGAGACCTAAACTCAAATAGCCGATGCAAAGTTTCTTCGGTCTCCTCAGCAGATAAAACAACTGAGTTCGGTTCTGCGTGTTCCTGAAGCCGCGCTGCCAGATTGACAATTGGCCCCGTCATGGCTCCTTCTTCGTAGGTGTTTTCACCGATCGTATCGCCAACTACCACGTCGCCACTCGCGATACCTAACCTGGCTGACAAACGCTCACCGTCAGGTGCTTTAAGATCTCTGACCCGCCGAACGGCCTCAAGACCAGCCTTTAAAGCGCGAACTGCATGATCTTCATAGGCTGTAGGCCAGCCAAAAAAAACCAGGAGACCGTCGCCCAAATACTTCGAGACGTAGCCGCCATACCTGCTAACTGCACCTGCAACCGCATCCTGGTAGCTCTGCAGCAGTTCGCGCATGTCTTCGGGATCAAACCGGTTAGTCAACTCAGTCGAGGCGACGAGATCAGCAAACAAAACTGTTAAGTGACGCCTCTCTGCGATCGCTAATGAAGCAGGCTTCCTTGCGAATAAGGTCACGCCTTGCGATTCATCCGAAATGGGGACCGGGCCGACTTCGTCTGCATCCACGTCTACGGCCTGCGGCGATTGAGACGAGTGCTTTTGACCAGTCAATTCCTGAACCGCTGCCAGGATGATTTTTCGATGGCCCAGACTAACCCCAAGCTCTTTAAGGTCGTCGTTTGACAGTAGTGGCAGTACGCGCGCGTCGATATCATGCTGTGCAAAAGCGTCTGAGTATTGACCCAGTTCGAGATCGTTCAGCCATTTGTCGATTTCAACCGCCATAACGGGATCATGCTTAGATACGGGACGCTAATCAAGAAAACGCTGTAACCACAGGCTGATTTTTGGCGGTCAAACGTCCGCATTGCTTTTCACAGAAATGACACCTACTTATGCAACTTTTTTCAGAATGCAGAGGTTTTTTGCAGGCAGATCTCCCTCAGCGAGCACTTGCTGCGCTGCCGCGATAGGCAGCTTTGTCCGCGATGTGTGGGTTCGGCGAGCCGAGGGTTTGCGCTCGCGGTGAAGGTCGGCAATGCGGGCTGCGACCGCAGCATATTTACCCATTGGCCAACGGCCGGAATGGGCCGTCCTTGCTAGGGGCTGTGGCACTTTCTGGCCAAGATGCTGCGATCGATCTAACGGCGGCCGTGAGCCCATTCTACCGGATGCTGCGTTTCGATCCAACGACGGCACAGCGCGGGCAAAGCTGACTTTGCAAAGTTGCCGTTCAAAGTTTCGCTTGCCTAATTTGACCGGCCCAGAT
>NZ_JBXWOJ010000019.1:0-61224 GCF_059610805.1 Ruegeria sp. CDSC025
CCAATCTCCTGAATCGGCTTCTTCTTCGCCTCACGCGCAATTTCGATGTCAGATTTATAGCTCATTGGGTTTCGGTCCCTGATTGAATTCCGTGCAAACCCGACGCAGAACGCCGGCGCTGCTCACTCCATACCGTTGTGTACCAAATTGGTGGCTATGGATTCCGACATAATTGCGCCTTGAAACGTCGTAGCGTCACATCGGCACCTTCCGATCGGAAATTGCGGTCCCTTATGGTGTCCAGGCTCTCTGATCAGGGACAAACAGTGTAAGCTCATCGCCCAGATTCAGCTCTCCGGGTCTTTCGACCCAAGCCGTGACCCCCCGCCGTCCCTGCGCTGCGGGCTTGAAGGCCGCACCATATCCGGGCAAGTCAGCCTCGATCTCGCGCCCCGGCAGGATACAGGGCCGGTTTTCCATGTCGATTGTCAGCGTCACGCTATTTTCCACCTGCAAACGAGACGAGGGCGGAATATGGGTGAAATCCGGAATGCCGCGCAAGACAATGCTGACCCCCAGATGGGACGGGTCCAGCTTACCCAAGCCCATTTCCTGCGCGATGGCATCAAGTTCTTCTGCGGACAGGATCGATAACTGCCGCACATTGCGAATTTCGGTGCCTACCGGGTACAGGTTTTTGACTCGCACGCAAGAGGTACGATTCACGCCTTCGTGACGCGCGCCTTGATCACCCGAGAAACCCAAATCCAGACTGTCCACGGCATTGGCCCGGAGAGTTTCACCTGCTGGTACGTGGCCCAACCAAATAACTTCTCCCGTGAATTCGGTTTCGCGCAATACCGGCATATTTATCCCTTTTTCAGAACTGACATCTGATGCGGAATAGAGGGCAAACCTTCGCGATTGAAAAGAAAAAAGACCCGGGACAGGCCCGGGTCTTTGAAAGTTTAAGCCGTTGGTTCCGGCTCCATCCCGCCATCGGGCGGAGTTTTCTTAACCTTGGTTTTCGGAATGGCTGTCACGCTGGGGGCGCTGCCCTCATCAGGTTTATCGCCCTCGTCATCGCTTTCGCTGGGCGGCTCGCCATTCATGACGCGTTTGATCTCGTCACCGGTCAGGGTTTCATATTCCAGCAGCCCTTGGGCCAGACGTTCCCATTGCTCGTTCTGTTCTGACAGGATCTGATGCGCACGCTCATATCCTTGCTGGATCAGGCGCTTGACCTCTTCCTCGATCAGTTCCTTGGTATGGGCCGAGACCGAGAACCCGGCAGTGTTGCCTGAATAGCCATCATGCGCTTCGGCATAGTCGATATTGCCGACCTTGTCCGACATGCCCCAGCGCATCACCATCGCGCGCGACAGTTGGCTGGCCTGCATGATATCGCCCGCCGGACCGTTCGAGACATGGTCCTCGCCATATTTGATCACCTCAGCCGCCTTACCGGCCATGGTCATGGCCAGCTTTTGCTCACACTCATCGCGGTGATAGTTCAGGCGGTCCATTTCTGGCAGTGACACCACCATGCCCAGCGCACCACCACGCGGAATGATCGTTGCCTTATAGACCGGATCACACAACGGCAGCGTCATACCAACAACGGCATGCCCTGATTCGTGATAGGCAGTCTTTTCCTTCTGGTCCTGGGTCAGCACCATCGAGCGGCGCTCGGCACCCATCATCACCTTGTCCTTGGCATTCTCGAAATCTTCCATGGTAACAAAGCGGCGACCGACGCGGGCGGCCATCAGCGCGGCCTCATTCACGAGGTTGGCCAGATCAGCACCCGAGAAGCCCGGAGTCCCGCGCGCGATGATGCGCAGATCGACATCAGGTCCGAGGGGCGTCTTGCGTGCGTGAACGCCCAGGATCTTCTCGCGGCCTTTGATGTCGGGGTTGCCGACAGTCACGTTGCGGTCGAAACGGCCTGGACGCAGCAGCGCAGGGTCCAAAACGTCCTTACGGTTGGTGGCCGCCAGGATAATCACGCCCTCATTGGCCTCGAACCCGTCCATCTCGACGAGCAACTGGTTGAGCGTTTGTTCACGTTCGTCATTACCCCCGCCATAACCGGCACCACGATGGCGGCCAACGGCGTCAATCTCGTCAATAAAGACGATACAGGGAGCGTTTTTCTTGGCCTGTTCGAACATGTCGCGGACACGGGATGCACCGACACCGACGAACATCTCAACAAAGTCCGAACCCGAAATGGTGAAGAAGGGCACACCCGCCTCACCCGCAATGGCGCGGGCCAGCAGCGTTTTACCGGTCCCCGGAGGGCCCACCAACAAAGCGCCTTTTGGAATCTTGCCACCCAGACGACTGAATTTCTGCGGATTGCGCAAGAATTCTACGATCTCTTCCAGTTCTTCCTTGGCCTCGTCGATGCCAGCGACATCATCAAAGGTTACACGGCCATGCTTTTCGGTCAGCATCTTGGCCTTGGACTTGCCAAAGCCCATCGCGCCACCTTTGCCGCCACCCTGCATCCGGTTCATGAAGTAGACCCAGACACCGATCAGCAGCAGGAAAGGAAGAAGAGTGACCAGGAAAGACTGAATGCCCGATTGCTGTTGTTTCACAGCCTGAACCGGGATGCTTTCATCGATCAGCAGTTTGGTCACCTCGGCATCGCCGGGCTTGATCGTGACATAGCTTGCGCCGCTTTGCGTGGTATAGCGAATTTGCTCGCCATCCAATGTCACGTTTTTGACTTCGCCGCCTTCAACAGCGGTCACGAAATCAGAATAGGTTCTTTCATTGCTCTGAAGCGTTCCACCTGGTCCGCTGAACAGATTGAACAGTGCAAGGATCAGCAAAAACAGAACGACCCAAAAGGCGATGTTACGAGCGTTGCCCAAGAAAAATCTCCCAAAAGATTTCGGCAGATGGGGATCTGCCGGGTTGCTCTTTAAAATAGAGATGATTCAAGCAGGTTCAATGCGATAAAACCGAAGAGTGAAACTCGGGCTCTTCTGGCGTCAGTTCTGCAAGCCAACCATTTGAGAAACCCACCATAGGTGCAGATACCAAGACCTCTCCACTCCAGACGGACGGAGACGCCAGAAGCGCGGCGCGCGGTTTTCCAAGTGCACGCCAATCTGGCACGGCCTGCAAACCAGCCGCACCTAACGGGTGAACCTGTGCGTCGGGAATCGCCGGACCAGACAGAATCCACCGTTCATCCCAAATCTGACCGGGTGCGCCGGGTTCGCTCTCAACGGCATTTAGCTCTCTGCAAACCCACATTTTATCGGCTTTTGGGATCAAGAGGCATCCACCTATCGTCGCCGCCGCACCCTGATCAATCGCGAGTAGCGCCCGGTCTGTTGCAGCCTGACGCGGTGGATATCCGCGGCCCGCAATCCAGCGGACACAACCTATAAGAAGACGACGTCGGATTTCCGCAGGCAGAGTGGAAAATCGCGCGCGATCGACACAGATATCGCCGCCATCGACACTCAGGACCTGACGGGCGGATTCCTGCGTAATCTGCTCTAATGCTTCACGGGCTTGAGCAAGGTTTTCAGCAACGCGGGACAGAGAATGCACCGAAATCCCAATTTCGGATAAGCCGGTCAACGCGTTGCGCGCCTTGATACGATCAAACCGCCGGTCGTGATTCGATGGATCCTCGATCCAATCTGCCCCAATCTCGGCAAGATAATCGCGCAGTTGTTGCCGGGTGATCCCCAACATCGGCCGCAGCAGCATGATCCCTTGATAGTTCCGCATTGCGGGCATGCCGGACAATCCCGTCACACCAGCAGCGCGCGCCAATCGCATCAGCATGGTTTCGGCTTGATCATCGGCGGTGTGTCCCAGGGCAATCGCACCGATCTGCTTGTCACGCGCCCAGTCTGACAGCAACTGGTACCGGGCCTGCCGCGCCCTATCCTGCAGGTTACCTGTCTGGTCCCACCCCTGCCAGTGCAACGTCTCATGTGGAAGGCCCAGACCCTGGGCAAGCTGCGCCACCCAATCTGCCTCCGCCACCGCTTCGGGGCGCAGATTGTGGTTCACCGTGGCGACAAACAGCTCAACCTGTTCCTCTTGGGCGATGTGCTTCAACAAACTCAGCAAAGCAACTGAGTCACCGCCACCGGATACCGCAACGCCTAGACGGCGCGGAAGGTTTTCCGGCAATCGCGCGCGGAGTTCGGATTTCAGGAGTGTGCCTTGTGTGGTCAAGTACAACCCAGTGACGTCATTTCCTGCGTAGCGCTGGAGACCAATGCCGAGGCCGGGAACCGGACGCTAACCTCGCTCAGTGTGATACACGCCTGTTCGGTCTGTCCCAGACGGCCCAGAGCAGCACCCAGTTCGAACAAAGCCTCAGGCGCATAGGCGCCTTCGGAATCACCCGTGAAGCTGGCCAGAAAAGCCCTTGCAGCTTCGCGGGTGTCGCCAATGCCTTCCAACGCCTGCCCGCGCTTTAGGTGTGCTTCGGGCGCAAGCGGGCTTCCGGGATATGATGTATCGAATACTGCGAACTGATCCGCAGCGGCCTGGAAGTTTCCATCGGCCAGCGCCTGAGCAGCGGCATTGAAATCCGCTTGCTCGCCTACTGCCAACTCACCCAGGTCGGCATCGGTTGGCGCTGTCGGAGCAGTAGGGGCTGCGGATGTGATGTCCGTATCTCCGCCCAGAGTTGTTGTATCACCAAGCGTACTCAGGTCACCGCCTTCCAGTTCGACCAAGCGAAACTCGAGATCACCGATGCGGTTAGTCCCGTCGGTTACGATATTCTGTACACGCTGGTTCAACTGTTCGGTCTGGCGCGTCAGGCGCTGCAACTCGGCCTCTATGGCATCAACGCGTTCAAGTATCGAACTGCCGGAAAGGTTCGGGGCCGGAGAGCCAGTTGTTGAAAACTCGCGCTTGAGCCGCTGAATTTCCACATGCAGCACCGTCAGTTCCTGCCGGATATCCGCCAAGGTTTGCTGATCCTGTGCTTGTGCCAAACCGGCGGTCGCCAAAACTGCGGCCAGAACCCATCCTGCTAGTTTCATCGTCTTATCCCAAAGTTGATCCGGTCAGCACCGTGACTGCACGACGGTTTTTCGAATAGCAGTCCTCGGTGCTGCAAATCTCGATCGGACGCTCTTTGCCAAAGCTGACAGTTGTCAGCCGGTTGCCCGCTACTCCGCGGGAAATCAGGAACTCGCGGGCGGCATTTGCCCGGCGCGCACCCAGTGCGAGGTTATACTCACGCGTGCCCTGCTCATCCGCATGGCCTTCGATCGTTGCCACAAAGTCGGGGTTGGCCATCAGCCAGTCGGCCTGCCCCTGCAGCACTGACTGCGCCTGCGGTGTCAGCGTCGACTGATCGACCGAAAACAGAACCCGGTCACCAACAGTTTGCTGGAAATATGCAGGCGAGCGCGGATCACTTGGAGAGCCCGCGGCCAGCCCGCCATTTGCGCCATTGCCAAAGCCGCCGCCCAGCGCAGACGGATCGTTATTGGTGCAGGCCGCCAACGCGCCAAACACACCTAGTGCTAGGATTTTGCCCAATACGTTCATCTCAGGTGCCTCGTTGTTTTTTCTCTTTATTGCCGTCTCTGTAGCATAGTGCAGGTTCCTTGTGAACTTTTCCTGCCAGCAGCCGTAATCAATTCTGCAGTGGGCCCCATGACGGATCGCTGCCCCCATCCGGGGTGCGGATCGGGCGCAGGTTGCGTCCCGAGATATCCACCGAATACAGCGTCGCCCGGCCACTTGCGCCCTGGGTTTCTCGTGTGAACATGATCACGCGACCATTAGGGGACCATGTCGGTCCTTCGTCCAGAAACGACGAGGTCAGCAAACGCTCTTCGCTGCCATCTGTTCGCATGACACCGATATGAAATCGGCCTTTATTCTGCTTGGTAAACGCAACCAGATCGCCACGGGGGGACCAGACCGGCGTTCCATAACGGCCCTGACCAAAGCTGATCCGCGTCGCCTCGCCCCCGTTTGCGGGCATGATGTAAAGCTGTGGTGTGCCCGAACGGTCGCTTTCAAACACGATCTGGGAACCGTCCGGCGAATAGCTGGGGGCGGTTTCGATCGCGGGCGTATTGGTCAGCCGCACGCTTTGCCCGGAAGCCAGATCCATTTTCCACAGGTCCGTATTGCCGCCCTGAATAAGCGAATAGACGATCGACCGTCCATCTGGCGAAAACCGGGGCGAAAAGCTCATCGTGCCGCCCTGGGTGTTCAACTCAGTCCGCCTGACCCGCTCGATATCCAAAACATAGATGCGCGGCTGACCGGATTCGTAGCTGGTATAGAGCAATTGATCACCGGCAGGTGAAAAGCGTGGTGCCAGAACAATGGCGGCGCTGTCGGTCAGGTACTGCACATTCGCACCATCATAATCCATGATCGCCAGCCGTTTCAGGCGCTGGTTTTTGGGGCCGCTTTCCGAGACAAAGGCAACGCGACTGTCGAAATAGGCGCCCTCGCCCGTTACACGGCTATAGACTTGATCCGCCACTTTATGGGCCATGCGCCGCCACCCTTCAGTCGTCCCGGCAAACTGCAGACCGTTGCCCAGCTCCTGCCCAGAAAACACATCCCAGACCCTGAACCGCACCGTCAGGCGATTGCCCGACACATTCACAGCACCTGTCACCAAAGCCTCGGCATTGATGGCTTTCCAATCCGCGAACCGAACGGGATCTTCAAAGCTGGCCACTTGGCTGATGAAAGCATCAGACAGAATTTCGCGGAACAGCCCTGTTCCGGTTAGATCGGCGGCCACAACCCGCGAGATATCCTGGGCATATTGCGCAGCTGCTGTGCTGTCCGGCACAAAATTCGGAACCGAAAAGGGCAAGGGTTCGATGATCCCCTGATCCAATTCCAAGCGAAGCGGTCCACTTTGGGCGTGAACAGGTGCCGACACCAGTGTCAGGCCAAGCAACAGGCTGGTCAGAAGTCTCATCATTTGATCCGCATCCTCTCGGGATTGAATGTAATCTCAATATCCTGCCAATGCTCGTATTTATCGGTTGGCAGGTCATATCCTTTGGCTCCACAGCGCAAAATGGCACGTCGAGCAGCCTCATAGGCTTGTCTGGCTGCGCCGTCAGAACCGCCTGAGCTGTCGATCAGGCGCAAGCTGCCGCCAACCACCTTGCCATCAGGGGTCAACGAAAATCCGACAACAACAACTGTCTGCAGAGCATCCGTGGACAAGGACCCGACGTTCCAGCATTGGGAAACGGCCAATCGCATCGCGTCCTTTTCGCCGCTGGTCAAGGGCGGACCAGAGGGTTCACTCCCTTGTCCCAACGCCTCGGCCAGCGCATCGTTGATGGCTGTTTCCGTCTGCGCGGGCTCTGTGGGTTCGGGCTCGGGCGTCTCCGCCACTTCGGGCTCGACCGGTGGTGTCGGGCGGTTGGGACGGGTCCGCGGGCGCGGCGATGTTCGGGGAGCGTTTTCTTTGGGCTCTTCCGCTTCGGTCACGATCTCGTCAGCCTTTTCCTCGGGGGCGGTCTGATCCTGCTGTTCCTGCTGGGTCTCGGCTCCCTCGTCCAAAGATACGGCCGGGGTTTCGATTTCATCAGGCGCGGCCTCGGGCGGAGGCGGCGCAACCGGCACCGGCGCAACATTCTCGGCCGGGCTGGGCTGTGCTTCTGGCCCAGAAGGCACCGTAAGGTCGACGATCTCGGGGGCGGGAGTGTCCAACACCGGTGGCTGTTCAATCACCACCGGTTCTGGCGGCGGCTCAACCGGTTCAGGCTCAGGATCCGGGTCCGGGTCGGGTTCAGCAGGTTCCGCCTCTTGCAACGAAGGCTGCTCCTCCACTACCGGTTCCGGCGCTGGCTCCTCGTCTGTTGGGGCTTCGGGCGGCTGTAGCGCTGTTGGCGTTGGCACTTCGGGTGCATCCCGCTGAGCGGTCATAGCCGCAAATTGCTCAGCCGAAATGACCGAGACATCCTGCACGGCCATAGGCAACGGTTCGGATCGGAATGTACCGCCGAAAAATGCCCAACCAATCAGACTGACATGGGCAATCGCCGAGATCTTGGTGCCGGTATCCACCGTGCGGCCTCACTCTCCACCGTCGTCCAGTGTCGGGCCGCCCGTATCGGTCACCAGCCCCACATTGGAGAACCCACCCGCATTAAGCGCGCCCATTACCTGCATCACCTGCGCATAAGGGATCGCACCATCCGCGCGCAAAAACACTCGGTCGCTACTGCGTTCTGCTGCGATAGCACGCAGTTTTCCAATCAACTCTTCGCGCAAAATATCCGTGGTCTGGATCTGTACCCTGCCATCCGCGGTCAGCGTGACCGTTAAGGGTTCTTCGTTATCGCCGGGCAGCGCACTGGCCGCCGTTTTAGGCAGATCAACCGGGACACCAACAGTCAGCAAGGGCGCGGCCACCATGAAGATGATAAGCAGCACCAGCATAACGTCCACAAAAGGTGTGACATTGATCTCTGCCATCGGTTGCGCACGACCGCGACGCCGACCACGCCTGCGACCATTCCCGCCCGAGGATTGCTGAACCGCAGCCCCCATCTCAGCTGTCCAGTTGGCGCGACAGAATGGTGGCGAACTCATCGGCAAAGGCTTCATAGCCTCCAACAATCCGGTCACTATCTGCGCTGAGTTTGTTATAGAAAATCACTGCCGGAATCGCGGCCAACAGGCCCAGGCCGGTGGCCAGCAAGGCCTCGGCAATACCGGGGGCGACAACAGCCAGGTTGGTGTTCTGCTGCTCGGCAATCTCGATGAACGCATTCATGATACCCCAAACCGTTCCGAACAGACCAATGAAGGGTGCAGTTGAGCCGACAGTGGCCAGAATGGGCAGGCCCTTTTGCAGCGCCTCGGCCTCTTTCGCGATGGCCACATCCATCGACCGATCAATGCGTGCAGTGGCACCAGCTATCAGCCCGCCATCAGTGCGGTGCGAGCGGCGCCATTCGATCATGCCCGAGGCAAATATCTTCTCCGAACTGCCATCGGGTTGGGTACCGATCTGCTCGAACAGTTCATCCAGGGGGTTCCCGGACCAGAAAGCCTCATCAAAAACCTGAGCTTCACGCCTTGCAGCACGGTAATTGATCAGTTTCTGGATGATGATCCCCCAGGACCAGACTGATGCGCCAATAAGCATCAGCATTACCAGTTTAACGATAAAAGTCGCGCGGGCAAAAAGCCCCCACATGGAGAAATCGATCTCCTGCGCCAGCGCCAGCGTTTCAGCTTCCATGAACCTGCTCTTTGTTTTGCCTGACAGCCTTACGGCCTTGTTTTGTCAAACGCTAACGCAGATGGGGGCGAATTGCCAACAGAACCACTCGGGCCCTGCAAATTGTTACAACAATGCGCGAATCTCTGCCGGAAGGCGTACGGGCTTGCCCTGCGCATTCATACAGACGGCGGTAACGATGGCGCGAAAAATCTCCTCTTCGCCCCGTTTGACCACTTGCGCCATGATCAGACGGACACCGGACAGAGACTTGATTTCGGTCTCGATCTCCAGATCGTCGTCAAATTTGGCCGGGGCCAGGTATTCCGCCTCGATCCGGCGCACGACCCAAACGATACCTGCGTCACGCATGGCATTCTGGTCATTGCCCAGGCGCCGCACATAGTCCGACCGGGCGCGTTCGATGTATTTCAAATAGTTAGCGTGATAGACCACGCCGCCCATATCGGTGTCTTCGTAATAAACTTTAACGGAATAGACGTGCTTCATTGCGGTTGATCCAATCTGGCAAACAATCTCAGCGCATGAGAGGCATCCTGCGCCGCGCCCGGCAGGACAGGATCGTATGCCGCCCGGATCAACCCGGCAATGTCTGGTCGCAATATCGTCGCGTCACCCGCCACTGCCAAGGGCGACTGGTTGCGAAAAGCGGTATCGGACCAGAGCAGCACCGTTTGCACCACCTGGCTGAGCGCAAGCGTTTCAGCGGGGACTTGCGACAATTCATTGTCCATCCGCAAAAACACAAAGGCCGCACGAATGGCGCCGTCTTCTTCAAAACGGAATATCCGGTACTGGTTGGCATCGGCCGCGATCAACCGATCAACCAACGGCCCCAGATCAGGGACCAAACGGTCCAGATCGGGCACTTCTGTCAGTTCTTTCCAGTCGCGGAAGAAAAAGACCATGCAGTTGGCGCCAAGCTCGGGGTCGGTTTCTGCCATCTGATGCCCTGCCAGTGTTACCACTGCCTCGAACGCGCCTTTGACCGTGGCCAAACTTTCATCTTCGACCCCAAAGACGATCGGCACGATGGGGCGGCCCCAGCGCGCAAACAGGAACTCTCCGCTTTCGCGGGTGAACAGGGCTTGAATGTCGTCGGGTGTCACACGCAATCCTCGGCAATCGGACAATGTTTGGCGAAACCCTTAAAAGCTCGCAGGCTCGGCTTCAACCAAACAGATCGTTTTGCCCCTTGGGTGCGGCCATGCCCAGATGCGTCCACGCCTTCTGCGCCAGCATCCGGCCACGCGGTGTGCGTTGGATCAGGCCTTGCTGCAAGAGGAAGGGTTCGATCACCTCCTCCAGCGAGTCCCGGCTTTCCGACAGAGCTGCCGACAAGGTTTCGATACCTACCGGCCCGCCCGCGTAATTCTCGGCGATCAGCTTCAGATACCGGCGGTCCGCGCCGTCCAGCCCCAGATGATCGACCCCCAGCCGCGTCAACGCCCCATCAGCCAAATCGCGGGTGATCCGTCCATCGCCTTCGACGATTGCGAAATCCACCACCCGCCGCAGCAGGCGCCCGGCGATCCGAGGCGTTCCGCGTGACCGGCGCGCGATCTCTCGGGCGCCGCTGTCATCAGCCGGTGCCCCAAGCTTGCGCGCGTTGCGGGTGACAATCTCGTGCAATTCATCAACGGTATAGAACTGCAGGCGTGTCGGGATGCCAAAGCGGTCGCGCAGCGGCGTGGTCAGCAGTCCCATCCGGGTGGTGGCCCCGACCAGAGTAAACGGCTGCAACTCGATCCTCACCGTGCGCGCGGCCGGGCCTTCACCAATCACCAGATCCAGCTCGAAATCCTCCATCGCCGGGTACAGGACCTCTTCGACCGCTGGATTCAATCGATGGATTTCGTCAATGAACAGCACATCGCGCGCTTCCAGATTGGTCAGGATCGCCGCCAGATCGCCCGCCTTTGCCAGAACCGGGCCAGATGTCATCCGAAAATTCACCCCCAACTCACGCGCGATAATCTGCGCCAGCGTGGTTTTGCCCAGACCCGGAGGGCCATGGAACAGCGTATGATCCATTGCCTCACCCCTTTGGCGAGCGGATTGGATAAAGATACGCAGATTGGCGCGCGCCTCGGCTTGACCGATGAATTCGTCCAGTCCCTGCGGGCGCAAGGCGCGGTCATTGTCTTCCGGCAACGGCTCGGGGCGCAGGGTGGGATCGGCATCTACCATACAATCACCCTTTCGGAGCCAATAGTTTCAACGCAGCGCGGATCAGGTCCGCCTCACCCGCTTCGGGCAAGCTTGCCGCGGCTTCGGCCACGGCTGACGCGGCCTCGGACGGGCCGTAGCCCAGATTGGAGAGTGCCGACAATGCCCCGGCAGATGCTGCTGCATTACCTGATGCGCTTATGGTGGGCCGCTTTGGCACAGGTGTCGGTTCAGTCAGTTCCACCACATCCAGCGCGGGGCCATCCATTGCCTCGGTCACCGTGCCGCCCATGGCCATAACGCCGGGCGCCTTGTCTTTGAGGTCCAGCACGATCCGCTGCGCGGTTTTTGGGCCCACGCCCTTGGCTGCCTTGACCGCCCCCCAATCGCCCAGAGCAATCGCCCGGCTAACACCATCGGGGCCCAAGGCGCTGAGGATTGCTAGCGAAACCTTGGCCCCGACCCCTTGCACCGAGCACAGCAGGCGATGCCACTCCTTCTCGACCAGCGAAAGGAACCCGTAAAGCTGCATCAAATCCTCGCGCACCACCATGTCGGTGTAGATCGAGATCGCCTCACCCACGCCCGGCAGCGCAGCCATCGTACGGTCCGAGCAATAGACCAGATAGCCGACCCCACGCACGTCGATCAGCACGTGATCCGCCGCGCGGTAATCCAACCGGCCTGTCAGCTTGCCAATCATGCCCGCACCTGTTTCATCCGCGACTGTGGCGTTGCCCCATAAAAGGAATGACAGATCGCTATCGCCAGCGCATCCGCGGCATCCGCGCCCTTGGGCTGACAGCCCGGCAGTTGCAACTTGACCATATGAAGAACCTGTTCCTTTTCGGCATGGCCCACGCCCACAACCGTTTTCTTGACTCGATTGGGCGCATATTCCCCCACCGGCAACCCGGCCTGCGCCAGCGTCAACAGTGCCACACCTCGTGCCTGACCCAGCTTAAGCGTACCGGCTCCGTCCTTGTTCACAAAGGTCTGTTCGATGGCGGCCTGATCGGGCTGATGCTCGGCAATCACTTCGACGATCTGATTATGGAGCGATAGCAACCGCTCTCCCAGATCATCCCCGTCCGATTTACATAACCCATTGGCAACATGACTGAGACGGCTGCCATGTGATTCGATGACGCCCCATCCCAGGGTCCGTAGCCCCGGATCAATGCCCAGAATTCGCATATATAGCCTCGGCCTGCTCGGGTTTGTGTGTTCTTTTTTACCGACTAGCACGAAACAAGAACATTTTCCAAGCGAATTGACTGATGGTCAGATTGCGACACGGTCGTCCTGTCTCCGACAGAATGAGCTGATTGCGACTGAAAAATGTCGGGTTCCGACCAGCTTGATGAAGGCAAAATTGCCAATAAATTAAGGCGTTTCCATGTTTTTCGAGCATTGCAAAAAACGCATAGGACACATGCAATTTCTATGCTTGTGCAGTCAGAAAACCATCCCTAAATGCCCGTCAGATCGCAAGATCAGAGTTTAACACAAACCGGAAGGAAACAGGATATGGCTGCACTGGACACAACCCGCACCACCACTGGCTCATTTGGCCTCGTCGGCCGTATCGGCGCGACTTTCGCAATGGTCGTAAACGCCGTTGTCGAATGGAATGATGCCCGCGTTACACGCAACGCGCTGAGCGGTCTGTCGGACCGCGAGCTGGAAGATATCGGCCTGTGCCGTGGCGACATTGAAATCGTCGTGGAAGGCCGCCGCTAAGGCAAAGCAAACTTACCGTTGATTTTCCCCTTCTCCCTCGGGGCAAAGAAGAACGCCGCGTATCCCCGGATACGCGGCGTTTCTATTCAAAACGGAAGAAACTTAGCGGAGAACTTTGCTGAGTTGAGACGAGAGGGCCTGTGATACCGGGTCGATCTGCATGATCCATGCCCCCGCCTTCTCCACTTCGGTCCCTTGCGCAAGGCTATCGACACGATACTGGTAGGCCGACGACCCCAAGCTGGTCAGCAAAAGCGTTTTGAATGCGAACAGCCCAGCCAAGCAGATCAGCAGAGCCTTTGCAGGCACCGCGGACTGAACCCGCTGTGGTTTCATTACAACCAAGCCATCTTTGCGCATAGTCGCACGATAACCACGGGTCATCTTCGAATGTTTCTTGTTCAGCCGATGAACGCGCTGATCAAATTCAATTTGTTTTCCAGTCATGGCAGCCTCCAAATCAACCGCCCCCCAATTCCACGTCATTGACGGTAAAAACAGATTGCGACAAAAAAGAGGCGAAACTCCACAAAACTCCTGCAAATGGCCCGATTTTAGCCCTGTTTGGTTAAGACTAGCGACGTCCATTCACCAATTTGGTCATTTCTAGAGGCATTGAAACCATTTTGGAGATAAACGGAAACAACGTCCTCGGCTTGCTCGTTAAGGATTCCCGATAGAATCGCCTTACCCCCGACCCGCAGATTCGCTGAAATTTCGGGCGCCAGGGCCACCAATGGGCCCTTGAGGATGTTGGCGAATATCAGATCATAGGGCGCAAGAGATTTCAGCTCCGGATGATCAAACCCCGCAGCCTCGACACATTGAACCTTCCCTGACATGCCGTTTGCCTTCAGGTTGGCTTCGGCGACGTCGACGGCGACCTCATCAATGTCGCTGGCGATAATGTCGCCATCCCAAACTCGGGCTGCAGCCATCGCAAGAACGGCGGTGCCGCAGCCGATATCTGCAACTTTTGTCGCGGTAAAACCCTGATCGAGCAGAAAATCCAGAGCCTTGAGACACCCAAGGGTGGTGCCGTGATGCCCGGTACCGAAAGCCATTGCAGCCTCAATCAACAAAGGGATACGGCCTTCGGGCAGCTTGTCGGCATCGTGACAGCCATAGACGAAAAAGCGGCCAGCCTCGACAGGCGCCAATTCACGGCGGACATGGGCGACCCAGTCGGTTTCGGGCAGTTCCGAGATTACAAAGGGTTTGGATCCGAACGCAGCCGCCAGAACCGCCAGTGCCGTTTCATCCGGCGCTTCGGTGAAGTAACCGCCAATCTCCCACAGGCCCGAGCCATCTTCGACTTCGAATACGCCCACGCCCGTGGGTTCGGGATCAAGACGCTCCATGGCTTCGCCCAGACCATCGGCTGATTTTTTGCCGGTCAGGGTGGTAAGCGCGGTGAATGTGGGCATGGGAGCCTCCTGTGTCAGCTGACACAGCGCCTAGGGTGCGGGCCCGCGAAGGTCAAGCATTGGCAGCTATTCCGCCGGAGCGGGCGCGTATTTCGACAGTATCGTCTCATTCCCAAGCTCTGGGTGGCGCGGGATCAGCAGCGACAGCGATAACGAAATCAACGCCATCGCTGCAGCCACCGCAAAGACCGCTCCGGGCGAGTACACCCAGAGCAGGCCCAGAAGCGCTGGTAGGAATACCGCGGCGATATGGTTGATCGTAAAGGCAACCGCTGCGGTTGGCGCAATATCTGCCGGATCGGCAATTTTCTGGAAATAGGTTTTAAGCGCCAGAGCCAGCGCGAAAAGCACATGGTCAATCACATAGAGAGTAGCCGCCAGAACAACGCCCCAACCGAACCAATAAATACCGCCATAGGCTGCAAATACAACTGCCAGGCCTGCATATTCGAAAATCAAAGTGCGACGTTCACCGAATACGGACACAGCTTTGCCTAGCATCGGCGCAACCGAAATGTTGATAACCAGGTTGATCAAGAAAAGACCGGTGAGTTCGTGGACCTCAAACCCGAATTTCTCGACCATCATGAAACCGGCGAAAACGACAAAGATCTGACGACGCGCGCCCGCCATGAACTGAAGCGCATAGTACAGCCAGTATCGGCGGCGCAGCACAATTTTTTTGGTTTGCGGAGTCGGCGCGTCGAACTGCGGATAGGCGACCAGACAGAACAACGCCAGCAAAGCCGTCAGCCCACCCGCAGCCATGAATACAGTGTTATAGGACAGATCGAACCGATCCCACGTCAGGACAATCAGCCCATAGATAACCAATGTCGAAGCTGATCCCATGGCGACCATCCAGCCCAGAAATTGCGGCGCTCGGTCCTTGGGCAACCATTGCAGCTGAAGGGATTGGTTCACGGTTTCATAATAGTGGAACCCGATCGAGCTCAGCAGTGTGACGAACAACAAGCCGCCAAGGCTTGGGAACCACGCTGTCACCGCAGTCGCAACACCCAGCATGATCAGCGAGATCATCGCCAGCACCTGCTCCCGAACAAACAAGATCACGGCAATTACGCCTACAGCCAGAAAGCCTGGGATCTCGCGCACGGTATGCAGCAGGCCGATGTCGGCACCGTCGAAATTCGCCACTTCAATAACGAAATTGTTCAACAACGCGCTCCATGCGTTGAAAGCAATGGGCATGGTCAGTGCCATCACGAATAAAAGCGTGATGGGACGGCGCCAGAACGGAAGGCTTTGCGCCTCGGAAAGTGGCATGGGTTTCAGCATGAGAGTCCCTCTACGCCCATTTTCTGGTTTTGGCGAGTGGGAAGAAGGGCATGCACATTGGCTCTGCATGAATGCAGAGGTCAGTAGAAATTTTGCGGGTCAATATCAACGGTCAGCCTGATGTCACCCTTCAGCCGCAGCGGTGCTATCCAACGGGCGATGGCATCCTGAATTGGCGCCCCTTTGGGGGCTTTGACCAGCAGCCGCACCCTGTGTCGCCCGCGGATACGCGCAATGGGCGCAGGCGCTGGACCAAAGACCTGCGCACCGATCTGCCGCAACGGGGCGTCGTTGCGGGCCATGGCGTTGCCGATGTCAAAAACGGGACCGACCTCGGGGCCAGACAGAACGATACCGGCCATGCGTCCATAGGGGGGAACTCCGGCTGCCAACCGCCCGGCCGCTTCGGCTTTCCAGAACCCCTCTTCATCGCCCGACAGGATGGCGCGAATGACGGGATGTTCCGGCTGGAACGTCTGCAACAGCGCCTGTCCGGGCTTATCCGCGCGCCCGGCGCGGCCAGCCACCTGCCGCATCAGCTGGAATGTGCGCTCGGCCGCACGCAAATCCGCCCCATGCAGGCTGAGATCGGCGTCAATGACACCCACCAGTGTCAGTTTCGGAAAATTGTGCCCCTTGGCCACCAGCTGCGTACCAATGACGATATCGGCGTCACCGGCAGCAATCTCTTCGATCTTTGCTTTCAATGCGCGCGCCGATCCAAACAGATCGGATGACAGCATGGCAATATTTGCCTCGGGAAATGTTGCCTCAGCCTCTTCAGCCAGCCGTTCGATCCCTGGCCCGACCGGGGCCAGCTTGCCCTCGACCTGACAGGAGGGGCAGACCTCGGGCATGGGTTTGGTCTCACCGCATTGATGGCACATCAGACGCTTGAGAAACCGGTGTTCAACCATGCGCGCATCGCAGTGATCACAGGCAATCTGCTCGCCACAAGCCCGGCACAGGGTGACCGGCGCATATCCCCGGCGGTTAATAAACAGAAGGGATTGTTCACCCCGCTCGATCCGCTGATGGACGGCCTGCCGCAGCGATGGAGAAATCCACGTCCCCGGCTGCATCTTCTCGGCCCGCATGTCGATGGGCTTCATCTCGGGCAACACCGCATCGCCAAAGCGCGAAGTCAAATCGAGCCGCTCATACTTGCCTGCCTCGGCATTGGCCCAGCTTTCCAGTGACGGCGTCGCACTTGCCAGAATAACGCGCGCGCCGCATATGGCGGACCGCAGCACAGCCATGTCACGGGCGCTGTAATGCACGCCGTCTTCCTGTTTGTACGAGGTGTCATGTTCTTCATCGACCACGACCAACCCAAGATTGCGAAACGGCAGAAACAGGGCCGAGCGCGCGCCGACAACCAGCTGTGCATCGCCCTGCCCCACCATGCGCCAGACTCGGCGGCGTTCGGTCATCGTCGCGCCCGAATGCCACTCTGCCGGGCGCGCGCCGAATCGTGCCTCAACGCGCGTCAGGAATTCGGCGGTCAGGGCAATCTCGGGCAGCAGAACCAGCGCCTGCCGCCCCTGGCGCAACGCTTCGGCGACGGCCTCAAGATAAACCTCGGTCTTGCCCGACCCGGTGACGCCTTTCAGCAAGGTCGTGCCATAATCACCCGTTCGCAGGCCAGATTGCAGGGTTTCCACTGCAGAGGCCTGATCATCGGTCAACGCCTTGCCCGGCAGATCCGGATCCAGATGTGGATAGGGCAGATCGCGCGGGCTGTCTTCTTCGCGAACCGCACCGAGTTTGACCAACCCCTTCACGACTGAAGAGGTCACACCCGCCTGTTCGGCCAGTTCCTTCAGCGTAAAGGCCAACCCGCCGTAGTCGCGCAGCACCTCCAACACACGGGTCCGCGCGTCGGTCACCCTGTCAGGGTCCCTGTCGCCAAGCCGATAGACCTTGCGCATCGAAGGCGGATCGCCCAATCCGGGCGCGCGCGTGGCCAATCGCAACATCGCAGGCATCGGGGTCAGCGTGTAATCGGCGACGCGCCCCAGAAACAGGCGCATCTCTTCGCGCATCGGCGCGACTTCAAGCACCCGGATCACCGAGCGGGCCTTGGCAAGGTCAAAGCCACCCTGCCCCGGCCCCCAGACCACGCCCAAGACCTTGCGCGGGCCCAGCGGCACCTCGACAAAAGCGCCCAGAAAGCACCCGCCCTCGGGCGCCTTATAGTCAAGCGTCCGGTCCAGCGGTTGGGCGGTCAGCACCGCCACCAGCTCACCTTGGTCGAAAAACTCCTGAGTGCTCAATGCATATCCTTGGCAAGGGGTTCCAGCATGGGTCTCTTTGAGGTAAAGCCATCCGCGACCAAGGCCAACCCATCAAAGGACTGCCCGCATGAAATTCTTCGTAGACACAGCCGAGATCGACGCAATCGCCGAACTGAACGATCTGGGCATGGTGGACGGTGTCACCACCAACCCTTCGCTGATCCTGAAGTCAGGCCGCGATATTCTGGAAGTGACCAAGGAAATCTGCGATCTGGTCGACGGACCGGTCTCGGCCGAGGTCGTGGCAACCGAAGCCGACGACATGATCGCCGAAGGTCGCAAGCTGGCCAAGATCGCCCCGAATATCGCTGTCAAAGTCCCGCTGACATGGGCGGGCCTGAAAACCTGCAAAACGCTTAGTGACGAAGGCCAGATGGTCAATGTGACCCTCTGTTTCTCGACCAATCAGGCGATTCTGGCCGCCAAAGCCGGCGCAACTTTCATCTCGCCCTTCATCGGACGTCTGGATGACATCAACCTAGATGGCATGGACCTGATCGCTGATATCCGTCAGGTCTATGACAATTATGGGTATGAGACCGAAATCCTCGCCGCGTCGATCCGCACCGTGAACCACGTGACCGACAGCGCCCGCATCGGTGCCGACGTGATCACCGCGCCACCCGCCGTGATCAAGAAGCTGGCCGATCATCCGCTGACCGATAAAGGCCTTGAAACCTTCCTGTCCGATTGGGCGAAAACGGGTCAGAAAATCCTCTGATTCTGCGCGAACCCGCGCGGCGCCCCTGGCGCCGCGCTCGGCCCAGCTGCTTTGAATCTGATCTCGGATCAGATCTTTGCAGACCGGAGTTTTCCCGACCACATTCCCCGCGAAATTCAAATTGACGCTCATTTTTCCCGAGGCAGATCCGGCAAGCCGTGCTATAAGGCCGAAAAATAAAAAAGACCGGACAGGACATGAGCAGCAACACCATACTCAAGGACACCTTGCGCGAGGCGATTCTGGCCGAACCAGATGCCATTCTGGATGACAAGGACCTGATGCAGGCCCTCGTCACCGCAAATGAGCAGGCGCGCGGGAATAACGTCATCGACCTGCGCGGCATAGCTATGCAACGGCTCGAGGCCCGGCTGGACCGGCTGGAGGATACGCACCGCTCGGTCATTGCGGCAGCCTATGAAAATCTGGCCGGCACAAATCAGGTTCATCGGGCCATTCTTCGGCTACTTGAACCGGTCGGATTTGAGGAATTCCTGCATATACTTGGTGCAGATGTGGCTGACATACTGCGTGTCGAACGCATTACGCTGGTTCTTGAAACGACGGCAGTCCAGAAAGACCCGGCAATCTCAAGACTGGCAGGCGTGCTGGCCATCGTCGAACCCGGTTTCGTCGACAACTATCTGACCTTTGACCACAGCGGCCCTGCACGCGAGGTCGTCTTGCGTGAAATCATCCACCCCGCGCACAGGATATTCGGCAGTGATGCGGATCACCTGCGCTCCGAAGCTTGTCTGAGGCTGGATTTGGGCGAAGGCCGCCTGCCTGGCATGATCATCATGAGCGCAAAAGACCCCAGGCACTTTACGCCAAAGCTGGGCACGGATCTTCTGACTTTCTTTGCTGGTGTCTTCGAACGGTCGATGCGCCATTGGCTGTCGTGAGCCTTATTTCTCCGGCTTTTCGTGACGCACTGCAAAACTGGCTTGATGGCCTGGGGGCCTTGTCAGGCCGGTCCGAAAACACGCTGACCGCCTATCGGGGGGATGTGTCCGAATTTCTGTCCTTCATGACACTGCACCATAGCGAAAGTCAGGGGATGGCGACGATTGCACGGATTACAATCTCGGACATGCGGGCATGGATGGCCGATCAGCGCGCATCCGGCGTTGGCTCGCGCTCGCTTGCGCGCAAACTTTCCGCCGTAAAAACCTTCTACCGTTGGCTTTCGGAGCGTGAAGGGTTTGAGCCGACCGCAGTTCTGTCGACCCGCGCCCCCAAATTTACCCAAAAACTCCCTCGTCCCATGGCCGAGGATGCCGCACGTGCGATGATTGAAACGGTCGAGATGCAATCAGCCAGCGACTGGGTTTCTGCCCGCGACGTTGCGGTCGTTACTCTTTTATATGGCTGCGGCTTGCGTATTTCCGAGGCTCTCTCACTGACCGGAGCGGATACCCCTTTGCCCAACTCGCTGCGGATCACCGGCAAGGGCAACAAAGAAAGGATCGTTCCGGTCCTGCCAGTCGCGCAAACAGCTGTAGATCAATATGTAAAGCTGTGCCCCCACCCCCAATCCAGGGAGAAGGCACTGTTTCGCGGGGTTCGCGGAGGCCCCCTGAACCCCCGAGCCATTCAGGGGGTGATGGCCAAAGCGCGCCAGCAGCTTGGGCTGCCTTCCACTGTAACACCCCATGCCATGCGCCACAGTTTCGCGACCCACCTGCTGTCTGCGGGCGGTGATCTACGCACCATTCAAGAATTGCTGGGCCACGCATCGTTGTCCACCACCCAGGCATATACTGCGGTCGACACGGCGCGCCTGATGGAAGTTTACAACCGCACCCACCCAAAAGCCTGAGCAAACGCTATCCATATTGACCGGGCTTTTGGTTTGCATCTGGCCCGTGCATCATTCAAGAGACACCATGACACACAGATTCAAAGCTCTTTCCGTACATCTATTCACCGCGACCGGCGCTGTATTTGCAATGCTCGCCATGCTGGCCGCCGTCGAAGAGAAATGGAGCCTGATGTATCTGTGGCTGGTCGTCTCGTTCATTGTGGACGGTATCGATGGCCCCTTGGCGCGGCACTATCACGTCAAAAAGAACGCCCCGGAATTTGACGGCGTGCTTCTGGATCTGATCATTGATTACCTGACCTATGTGTTCATCCCGGCCTTTGCCCTGTTCAAATCGGGCTTGATGGACGGCTGGACCGGCTGGTTCGCCATCATTGTCATCACCTTTGCCAGCGCTATGTATTTTGCCGACACTAGGATGAAGACGAAGGACAATTCCTTTTCCGGCTTTCCGGGCTGCTGGAACATGTTCGTCATTGTGATCTTCGCGCTCGAGCCCAATTTCTGGGTTATCCTGCTGCTGGTGACGCTGCTTTCGCTGGCGATGTTCCTGCCATTGAAGTTCATCCACCCGGTGCGCACGGAACGTTGGCGCAATGTGTCATTGCCGATGGCATTTGCCTGGACCTTCTTCGCCGGATGGGCTGCCTGGGTCGATTTCCACCCCGGAAGCTGGGCCCATTGGGGTCTGGTGATCACCAGCTTGTATCTGGTGTTCGCAGGAATTGCCCAGCAGGTGATCCCGCCACGCAAAGCATAAGGTCACAGGACCTCCTGCACCTCGAACTCGGTTCCGTTATGAGCGAACACATCACCCTGTTGCAGGCCGGCCATCGCCAGGTAAATAGGGCTTTGGGTTGAGATGCCCATATAGGTTTTGCCGTCCACTTCGAACCGCGTGGTCGAGACGCAGACCACAAAGCGCCGGTTGTTGAACTTGACCACCGCACCCGGTTGCACCCTGTCGGTCAGATCAAAATCCGTATTCTCGATTACATCGATCTTGGCATGATGCGCATGCACCGGCGCATCGAAGGCTGCTGCCAGATCGGCATTCTCGCGCGAGGCTGCGATGTCATCCTTGTCATGCCCTTCCCGGTCATCAAGCTGCGAATCTTTCAGGAAAGCGTCGTAATGCGCCTGTGCGGTCGCAAGCTCTTGCTCCTCAAGCGACATAAGGCGGTCGATGATGGCCTTTTTACGAACTGCCAAGTCTGGTTGATCGGTCATACCATGCGATCCTTTGAAATCTCTATTTGAAACAAATTGGGCATCAACCAGCGGGATTGCAACAGAATTCCGCTTTCTAGATCAGCAGACCGGCGGCGCGTTCATGGCGCAACAGCGCGACTTTGGTTTCAATCCCGCCATCACCTGAAAACCCGCCCAGCCCGTTTGCGGCCAGCACCCGGTGGCAGGGGATAATCACCGGAATGGGATTGGCGCCACAGGCCTGCCCCACAGGTTGCGGGGGCTGACCGAGTTCCTTCGCGAGATCACCATAAGTTCTGGTTTCGCCCAGCGGAATGGCAAACATCAGGTCGCAAACCTGACGCAGGAATTCCGACCCCTCGATACGGTAAGGCAGATCGAACCTGTCCAACCGCCCCTGATCATAGGCGTGCAGCTGCGCGGCGGCCTCCTGCAACAGGGGCGTGACTTCGCCCTGATTGCCGCCATTCCAGATCAGACGCGTCACCGCGCCATCTGTTTCTTCAACACCCAAAGTCCCGAAACGGGTCTCAACCGCAATCATTCCCATGCGAACAGGCTGACAGAAACCGCGCGCATCACAACCCGAATTCTGCGGATCCGGATCTTCATCTGGCCAAAAATACCTCGGAGCGCGAGGCAGAGCCTCGCAAAAGACTCCGCCTCTGCCGCAGAACGTCGACTAGTTCAGCGCGTCGTTACAGCGCCCGCACACGCCGTCATGTGCATGGCGCCCCACATCAGGCAGGATTTTCCAGCAGCGCTGACATTTCTCGCCCTCAGCCTTTTCGAACACCACGGCCACGCCCTCGATTTCCGGCAGGCGGAACGCCTCGGCCGGGGCCGGATCTCCGGTGACGGTCAAACCGGACGTGATGCACATGTCATCGACGTCAAACGTTGCCAGAAGATTGCGGGTTTCACCATCTTCGACATGCACGATCGGTGCGGCCTCAAGGCTGGAACCGATGACCTTATCCTGTCTCTGAACTTCGAGCGCGGCAGTCACAGCGCGCCGGACCCGGCGGATCTTGGCCATGCCAGCCTCAAGCTCGGTATTGCGCCAGTCGGCAGGCGTCTCCGGGAAGTCCACCAGATGGACCGAGCTGTCGTCACCCGGGAAACGCTCCAGCCAGACCTCTTCCATAGTGAAGACCAGAACTGGGGCCAGCCATGTGGTCAGACGGTGGAACAGTATATCCAGCACGGTGCGCGCGGCACGACGGCGCAGATTATCGCCGTCGCAATACAGCGCATCCTTGCGGACGTCGAAATAGAAGGACGACAGATCAACGGTTGCAAAGGTGAACACCGTACTGAACACGCCCTGGAAGTCGAAAGACGCATATCCTTTTCGCACCTGTTCATCCAAATCGGCCAGACGGCTGAGCACCCAGCGTTCCAGGCGCGGCATATCCGCAGGGTCCACCCGGTCGGCCTCAGAAAAATCAGCCAGCGAGCCCAGCATGAATCGCATCGTGTTGCGCAACCGACGATAGCTGTCGGCGGTGCCCTTCAGGATTTCAGGTCCGATCCGCTGGTCAGCGGTGTAATCGGTCTGAGCCACCCACAGGCGCAGGATATCGGCACCGTATTGCTTGATGACCTCTTCGGGCACGATGGTGTTTCCCAGCGATTTGGACATCTTGTTGCCCTTGGCATCGAGCGTAAAGCCATGGGTCACCACGTTGCGATAGGGCGCGCGGCCCTTGGTGCCACAGGCCTGCAGCATGGACGAATGGAACCACCCACGATGCTGGTCGGTGCCTTCCATATATACATCGGCGATGCCGTCCTCGGTGCCGTCCTCACGGTCGCGCAGCACAAAGGCATGGGTCGAGCCCGAATCGAACCAAACATCCAGAACGTCGAACACCTGATCCCAGTCATCCGGGTTATAGTCATTGCCCAGGAAGCGCTCTTTCGCGCCGTCAAGATACCAGCAATCGGCCCCGTCATGTTCAAACGCTTCTTTGACGCGCGCATTCACGCCAGGGTCGCGAAGCAGAAAATTGGGATCGGTCGGCAAAGCGCCCTTCTTGGTAAAGCAGGTCAACGGTACGCCCCAGGCGCGCTGGCGCGACAGAACCCAGTCTGGCCGGGCCTCGATCATGGAATACAGACGGTTCCGGCCGGTCTGCGGGGTCCATTTCACCAGCTCGTCGATCGAACGCAGGGCGCGTTCGCGGATGCTATCGCCCATTTCGCCCATGCCGTCGTCCAGTTTGCGGTCGACCGAGGCAAACCATTGCGGCGTGTTGCGATAGATGATCGGAGCCTTCGAGCGCCAGGAATGCGGATAGCTGTGCTTGATCTTTCCGCGCGCCAGCAACCCGCCAACCTCAACCAGCTTATCGATCACGGACTTGTTGGCATCACCCTCACCGCCCTTGCGGGACAGGATGTATTTGCCGCCAAAGAACGGCAGATCAGCGCGGAACGAACCATCGTCCATCACGTTATAGGTGATGACCTGCTCCAGCATGCCAAGATCACGGTAGAGCTCGAATTCCTCCATCCCGTGCGACGGCGCGCAATGAACAAACCCCGTTCCTTCTGTGTCGGTCACGAACTCAGCCGCGCGGAAGTCGCGGATGTCATCCCATTCGCCATTACCGCCCTCGGCCCCGGCCAGCGGGTGGGCCAGTTGGACAGATGACAGCTCATCTGCTGTGACATCACGGACGCGGGTCCACTGGTCGTCATTCAGCCGGGCGCGGCCCAGCACGTCAGCGGCCAGATTGTCCGCCAGCAGGAACTTGTCGCCAACAGCAGCCCAGCATTCCTCTGGCGCATCAGTGACTTCGTACAGCCCGTAGGAGATGTCCTTGCCATAGACCACAGCCTTGTTCGACGGCATGGTCCAAGGTGTCGTCGTCCAGATCACAACAAACGCGTCATCCAGATCGCCCGCATTCACAACCTTGAACTTCACCCAGATGGTGAAGCTTTCCTTGTCGTGATACTCGACCTCGGCTTCGGCCAGCGCGGTTTTTTCAACCGGCGACCACATGACTGGCTTGGACCCCTGATAGAGCGTTCCGTTCATCAGGAACTTCATGAACTCATCCGCGATCACAGCCTCGGCGTGATAGTCCATGGTGATGTAGGGATCGGCCCAGTTGCCGGTGATGCCCAGACGCTTGAACTCTTCACGCTGGATGTCGATCCAGCCCTCGGCGAACTTGCGGCATTCCTGACGGAAGTCGACAACGTTCACCTCGTCCTTGTTCTTGCCCTTCTTGCGATACTGTTCCTCGATCTTCCATTCGATCGGCAGACCGTGACAATCCCATCCTGGCACATAGCGCGCGTCGTGGCCCATCATCTGATGGCTGCGCACGATCATGTCTTTGATCGTCTTGTTCAGCGCGTGACCGATATGAAGGTGACCGTTCGCATACGGAGGGCCATCGTGCAAGGTAAAGGGCGTGCGGCCCTGTTTTTCACGCAGGCGGTCATAGACACCGATCTCTTCCCAGCGTTCCAGCCATGCGGGTTCGCGCTTGGGCAGGCCTGCGCGCATGGGGAAATCGGTTTTCGGCAGGTTCAGCGTGTCTTTGTAATCAGGTGTTTGGGTCGTGTCGGCGCACATTGGGGGCGTCCTTTGGATGATCTGGTCGTATTGGGATCGAAGCGGTCGGTGCGAGTTCTCAAACACCTTTGCCCGGCGTCTCAGTGGTCAGAGCGCCGGGGAAATAATTCGAATAATGATGGCCAGACGGGCATACATGGCCGCGCTTATAGGACGCCGACAGCTAATGGTCCAGAGGTTCCGCCCCTTGTGGCGATTGGCGCAGCTTTGCCCAGCGATTCAGCCACGCCAAACCGGCCAGTGCAAGCCCCAGCGCCAGCAGCGAAAAGACCCGGATCAGGCCGCCCAGCCCGGCGATGTCGATCAGAAATACCTTAGCCACGGCCAGTCCGATCACAGCCAGCCCCACTTTGCGCAACAGGTCGGACCGACGGGCCAAAGATTGATAAAACAGCGCCGCGCCTGCAATCAAAAGGGCCAAGGTATAGGTGTAAAGCTCTGGTTGGCTGACCCCAGCCCCGACATACATGCCACCGGGACCCTGCCAGAAATGACGAATAGAAGCACCCAGCCAATATGCTGCAAGCGCACCCGCAAGACCGAAACAGCCCTGCCGCAACCAAACCGGCATCTGTTCAATGCGCCAGGCTGACATGGCAAGGACCCCGGCAGGAAGAAGGTAGGCTATGGCAAGCGTGTTCATCAGCGCAGGCCCCAACACGGGATCACTGTGCACATAAAGAACGGGATTTGCCTCGGTCAGCGCTTGCGCAAGTCGGAACAGGGCATGGGCGGCAAAGAACGCCGCCAGCCCATAGCGGACATAGTTCAACGGCCCGCCCAAATCGAACCGCCGTATCTGTGCCGCCGCCAACAGCAGCCAGATCACCGCCATCAGGCCCAACCCCCAATGGCTATCCTCCATCCCGCCTTGACCGAACCCTTCCAGCCAGCGCAGCAGCAGCAATGACAGCAATATCCCCGCGGTTGCCCAGGCTGCGCTTTCCAGCAGCAAGATTGCAACGGGGCGGTTCAATCCCCGGATCAGGCCCCAGGCGAGAACATATCCAAGGGTGGCGGCGCCATAGACCAACGTCATTTCACCGACCGGCACCGTATTGGCCCAGTACAGGCCCGGGTTCAGGATCAGCCGCACAGTCACCGTGAAGACCCCGGCCCAGATAAACCAACTGAGCTGAGGCAGGTTGAACCGACGATCCAGCGCGGCAGCGGCTACAACGGTCACAACCAACGCAATCGTCAAGGCGCCAGAACTCAGCACGATGACACAGGCAAATGCAAGACAGGACAGCGCGGATAACGTGGCCAGCGCAGGACGTATACGTTGTTCACCATCCACGCGCGCATAGCGTTCGGCAAAGACCACCATCAAGGCACCCAGAGCCATTGCGTGCAGCCCCCAGAAATACGCGCCCAAAACCTCGGCCGGGCGCCAAGCGATCTCAAGAGCGATGGCAAGTATAGGTGCGGTTATTACCGCCCCAGCCGCCCAGACCACGCCATGGCGCCCCTGCTGCATCGACCGCCACGCCGCCGCAACCGAAAGGGCTGCACTCAGTGCCACAAGCAATGTCACGACAAAGGGAAAATCCGCCTCGGGGGTTTCGGCATAGGTCTCAGCAAAACGCTGTGCGACTTTGCCCCGATCCCACCCCTGGAGAAATACGAGCCAGACAAGGCCAACAATCGGGAAAACACTGATGTCCTGAAGTGCCCTCGCCCCGCTTGTCCAAACGATCATCGCAAAGGCCAGACCAGCCAAAAGCGACAGGCTCAACCAGAACTCACCGGCGGAATCCGGCCAGTGCAGCGCCAGGATGGCCGAGCTGACCGCAACTGCACCAAATGCCAGACGCGTCGGAAACTCGGGCCATGCCTCGCCGCTTTGGCGTCGGGTCATTTCGCTGACCATCGGGCCGGTGTGATCAGGCCAAATTCGCCGGACCGGAATCGCAATAGTGATGAGCGCAAAGGCGGTGATGCAGGTCAGATAGCCCGGCTCTGTCATCGGTTCCGACAGGACCAGCAGCAGACACGAAGAATAACCTCCGACCAGTGTCAGAACCGAAATCCACGCCCATCGGCGGACGGTGTCTATGCCCAGGCCCAGAACCGTTATGGTCAGGAAGTAGCCATATAACCAGGTCGGATCATCCGAAGAGCCACCGACCAAGAATGGGGAGGCAAAGGCACCTGTCAGTCCGACAGCTGCCAATAGCGGACCATGGAACCAGCCCAAAACCAACCCGACAGATGCAACGCCAATCATGGCGACAAGCGCAAATTCAGGGCCGATCAAGCCATATAGTTGCCGCGCCGCCAGAACGCCGCCAAACAGTGTGACCAGCCCCGCGCCTGAGAACACCGAGGGCAAATAGGCGCTCGCGGAGTCCACGCCATCGCCATAGCGCCTGCGAATGACCTCTCCGCTGACAATCAGCGCCGCGCCAAACAGCAATGCGGCAACGACACGTGCCGACGGCGGCAGTAACCCGTTCTCGACGCCGTATTGCACCAAAAAAATTCCCGCCAGTGCCAGCGACAGTGCCGAAACGACATAGAACCAGTTTTCCTGCAGCCATTCCTGCAGCAACGCGAAACGGTCAGAGCTGAAAACCAGTGCTTCTTGAGGAGATTGCGGGGGGATTGGCTGTTCGGTCTCAGGTTGGTCGGCTATCGGCCACACTGGAGGCGCTTTGGCCGGAATAGTCTGCGCCTTGGACTCGGGCTCTGTCGCGAGTTCTGGTTCAGTATTGGTGCCATGTTTCAGTGACAGGATGTCCGCCTCTAACTGGACGACCCGCCGCCGCAACCGAACCTGACTGACAAGCAGCAGCACAATGGTCAAAGGAATAGCCAGCGCAACCAACGCAAGAAGGACCAGAAGGGATTCCAACCTGTTTCTCCTATCAAGTTCTCTGCAGGCTAACCTGATGCATCAGGTAGAAACAGTCCGGAATACCGTCCTGCATACCGCGACACGGCCTGAAATCAAAACAGGTCTATTGAAGGGCGGGAAACCATCAGCCAGACTATGGCCAAAACGGCCAGAAATGCGGGGATCCCACATGCAAACCAAAGCCGGAACAATATGAAATACGAACGCGGCAAAGCAGCATCGCGATCTGCCGCCTCTTGCGCGAAGTTCCGCATCTTTATCTGCATCCAGACGACCGGCAGCCAGAAGACACCGGTCAGGACATACAGCAATAGTGACAGCAGCACCCACCCTTCGACCAGTGACCAGCCCAATCTGAAGGCCAGCAAGCCACCTGAAATTGGCTGCAAAACAACGGCGGTTGTGGTGAACAGCATATCGGCCAGCACCACGATTGCCGCCGTCTGGGCGATGAAACGCGGGTCGCGTGACCGATGGGCCATCAGCATGAAGAATGCGATTCCGGCCCCGGTTCCCAACAAGACGCAGGCCCCGATCACATGAAACCAGCGCAAGATCAGATCCGGGTCCATCATCGGCTTTTCACCATTGGCAGTGCGACCAGAGACAACATGATCGCGGGCATGACCTTAACAAGCGGTCCAAGCGGGTCGAGCCACAAGACAGGAGCCGTAATTGAGGCCGCCAATAGGTAGAAAACCGCCACACAAAGTTGAGCGATGCAGGCGCGTTCTGCCCATGGTCGCCAAAGGATCGCAAGCCCCAGAAAGATATCGACACATGACCAGAACAGCACGCTGGCCACAGCGGCACCACTGGTCCAGCCTGCGACGGTTAGGACTTGTGTGGCTTGCGGCAGGCTCAGCAATCCGAAAACACCTGAGAGAACCCAGAAAAGGCTGAGCACCGCAACCGTCAACGGCATCAGCAACGACATCCGTGCAGCCAACCTGTGTTCGCGGGAACAGGCCATGCTGCGATAAATCTCGGGCATCGAACCCATGGATTCGCCTGTCACCCTGCGAAAAGGGGCCGGGTCGCCAAGAACTCCGGTAGCCATGACCGTCATTGCGTTGCTGCGAAGGGGCGAACGCCACCCCAAGCGCCCAAGTTGATCGGCGCAACCGGCGGCGAACTTAGCAACCACAGCCGGTGCCGTTATCCGAACACGTGCCTTCGGGAACCCCATCCAATGGCGGGTTTCGTCCAGAACCTCGGACAGCGAATGAGCCTGATCCTCGACCAGATCATAGGTACCCTGTGGCAACGTCTCATCAACGGCCGCCGCCACGGCGCTGCACAAATCGGCCATTCCAACACATTGAACCAGCGTCTGCGGATAGGCGATCGGTTGCACAAGCGGAATTGCGGCCAGCATGCGCAACAAGGTCGTTCCACCATAGTCAGTCTGTCCGATCACAAGGCCCGGCCTTAGAATCCACAGCGGCACACCACTGGCCTGCAAGGCGGCATCCCCGGAGGCTTTGGTGCGCATGAATTCCGTGTCTGCCTCTGGGCTGCTTCCGGTTGCAGAAATCTGAACCAAAGCAATCTCGCGCGCGGCGCAGGCCTGCCCGAGGGCGGCAATCGCAGTGTGATGCACCGCCTCAAGATCGTCCTTTGGTCCGTCCTGCAACGCCCCGGCGCAGTTCACGATACAATCAAAACCTGACAGAATTTCCAGCCAATCGTGTGGGTGCGTGAGCTGGCGCAAATCTCCCTGAGCCAAAGACATCCCGGGCAGGATTTTCTCACCCAGGTTTGTATCGCGCACAAGGCCGCATACATTGGCATCTCGATCCGAAAGAGACCGCATCATCGCCGCGCCGATAAACCCATAAGCGCCTAGAACAAGTATATTTTTCCCAGAACCTTGCATCGGGTACCTAACCTGCTGAAGTTGCGCCCCAACCTAGCGGGTCGAGCGGCAGCCGTCTGCGGCACCGGGCAAACTGCGACAATTCCGACCGCTAGGGGTGAAACAGTGAACCGACGAAATAGGCGATTGCGGCAGCGGCCCCACCAATCAGCAGCGTTTCGATCCCTGACCGCCACCACGGAGCCAGCGACCAGCGGCTTTTGAGGGCACCAATGGCAAAGAAAACACCCATCGTCATCCAGGCCGAAGCAGCAAATGCCCGGTCCACCGAAAACAGAAACGGCAAAAGCGGAACCATGCCGGCCACAAGAAAGGCAAAAAACGTCGCCACCGCAGCTTTGCGCGGATGCGGATCGACGCTGCCCAGGCCATATTCTCCCTCGATCATCAGGTCGATCCAGTTGTCATGGTTTTCCGTGATCGCATCGGTGGCTTCGTCCAGCACACGGCCCGACAGTCCTTTCTGGGCTAAAATCTCGCGCACCTCGTTCCGTTCACCATCGGGGTAAAGATGTATATGACGCTCCTCGATCGCGCGAATGCGCCGGATGTTATCCAGTTCAGCCTTGGTGCCCGAGTAATTCCCCGCCGCCATCGAAAACCCGTCAGCCAGCACATTGGCCAGCCCCAGCGCTATGATGATGAACGGTGACAGCCCCGCCCCGGCAACGCCCGCAACGATGGCAAAAGTGGTGACTGATCCATCGATCCCGCCGTAAACCACATCACGCAAAACGCCACGCCCCGGCGGCGCGTTGATACGTGCCGCGATTTCTTGCTGGCTGTGTCCATGGTCTGTCATACGTGCCTCCTGCTTTGTTATGATGCGCGGCTGGCAGGAACGCTTTGTCTCAGGTCAAGTTTTCGAAAACAGCCCCGCCAGCGCACGCTTGATCATCGACCGGGTCGAGGGCTTGTGACGGTCCGAGAACGGTAAAGGACGGCAGACCTCCATCGCGGCCACGCCGACGCGCGCGCTAAGCGCCCCGTTAACCAGGCCTTCGCCAAACCGCCGCGACAGTTTGCTTAGGACAGAGCCGCCCAGCACCGGTTCCAGCAAGTCATCGCCCATAGCCACGGCGCCGGTTGCAACCAGATGCACAAAGACCGCCCTGGTCAGGCGCCAACTGCCCAGAAAACCGGCCCTTCCACCATAGATCTCAGCTATGCGCCGGATCATTCGCAACGAGGCTGCCAAAGCCGTCGCCACATCCGCAAGAGCCAAAGGAACCAGAGCGGTCACCGTCGCGACCTGACGCGCTGCGGCCTCGACTTCTCGACTGGCCGCGGCATCCAGAGGGGCCAGCAGCTCGTCCTCGGCCAGAGCCATCAGATCCGAGGCATCGAAAGGCTCGGCGATACGTTCGGCCAGCCTATCGCGGCCCCATCGAACGTCCTCGCGCCCGTTGTAAAATGCCAACAACCGGTTGGTTACGGCGCGGGCTTGCGTCAGATCCGCCTCTGCCAACGCGGTGTCTGCGGCGCGACGGATTCCATCAACACGCGAAAGCCGCCCGATCGCGGCAAGTTCTCGCAAAGCGATGATCAGGGCAACCAGCAGCAACGCGCCAATCAGGCCAGTTACGACCCATCCCAAAACCGGCGCGCGCAACAGCAAAGCGGTCACAAAATCCCATGCCGCCACCGAGACAACCGCGCCGATGACCGCCGCCGCCAGTCCCCAGAACCAGCGTGACAGGGCCGACGGTTTCCGTGCAGCCAGACGCGCGGCGGCCTGCATCGCCTTCCCCTGTGGTTCGCACGCATCCGGAACGGGCGGTGCCAAAGCGACATCCGCAACAGGTTCCTCGGGATCAAGATCGATCAGAACTGGACCCTTAGCCATCAGAAGCCCTTTCTCTGTTCCAGACAAATTTGATGTCCGGCAGGTTTTCGTCATTATCGGCCCCGTCACCGCGGGCAATCTCTGCAAATCCGTTGCGCTCGTAGAATCTTCGCGCGCCATGGTTGGCCTGAAAGGCGAACAGGGACAGCTTTTGTCGGCCAGATTTCGCCTGATCCAACAGGCGCTGCCCGATGCCCTGATTGCGCGCTGACGCACGCAGGTAAAGCGAATGGACCTCTGAACCATTCAATGCCAGAAAACCAACTACACCATCCTCGTTTTCAGCAACGGTGATCCAGTCGCGATCAATCATCACGCCGCAAAAGGCGATGGTTTCGGCACAGGAATGCAGCTCTGGCATCCACTCATTTTCACAAGCAAAACCATGCAGGATTTTCCCCGTCGCGCCAGCATCCGTGCTTCGCGCAGGGCGGAGCGTTACGGTCATAGCCGGTCTCCGATCAGGAACTGGGCCGCGCGATCAAGCCGGATATGGGGCGGGCCGTCACCCGATCGCAGGGTCAGGTTCGCAGGCGCAAAACTCATGAACCCATAGTCTTCGCCCAGCCAGCTTTCTGCTCCGCTGCGGGCTGCCCCCAACAAATGAGCCGGGTCTTCGGGCAACTCACCGGGGTAGAAGGCCGCCTGCTTGCCATCAAGCAAAGTGCCCCGCACGCAGGCAAGCGGCACTCCTTCATGGGTTCGCATCTCTTCGGTTGTTGCCCGCAAAGCCGCCAGTGACACAGCCGAGGTCTCGGCCCCGGCAAAACTGGCGCGGTCACGGGCGTCGCGTGTCAACGCCTCCATGATGCTGGTCAGACGTGGATGCTGCAGGTGGTGCAAATGATCGGCCTTGGTGGCGGCAAACAAAATGCGCTCGACCCGTTTGCCCAGAAGATACTGGCTGAGCCACGCGTTGCGCCCCGGACGGAAGGCCGACAGGATATCTCCCATCGCCAGGCGCATATCCTCAACCGCTTTCGGCCCTTTGTGAATCGCACCCAGCGCGTCGACCAGAACAACCTGTCGATCGATCCGGGCAAAATGTTCGCGAAAGAACGGTTTGACCACGCGCAATTTATAGGCTTCGTAGCGCCGCGCCATTTCGCGGTGCAGGCTGTTACGGGTGGCGACCCCTTCGACTGGCAGCGGCGCGAAGGTCAGAACCGGTGATCCCGCCAGATCACCCGGCAACAGGAACCGCCCCGGCGTACAATCGTAAAACCCGGCATCGCGCGCCGTGTTCAGATAGCCCGAGAACGCCTGCGCCAAAGATTGCGCCACCGGCTCATCATGTTTTGCCTCTGGCGCGACCGCTTTGGCCTGCGCCAGAAACTCTTGTGCCTCGGCCCGCTCTGTGATGCGGTTCAGCGTTTCGGTTGACCAGTCGTCATATGATTTGTCCAGCAGGGCCAAGTCCAGCAACCATTCGCCCGGATAATCTACAATATCCAGATGCACGGTTCGCGGCCCCTTCAGGCCAGACAGCAGACCGGCAGGGCGAACCTTGAACGACAGGCGCAACTCGGACACGGCGCGGGTGCTTTCGGGCCAATGCGGGTTTGTCCCGGTCAGCGCAGCAAGATGGTTTTCATAGTCGAACCGGGGCACGGTATCATCCGGCTGCGGCTGAAGGTAAGCTGCGTTGATCCGTCCCTCATGCTGCGCAACAAGGCCGGGCATTCGCCCACGGTCCAGCAGATTTGCAACAAGCGAGGTGATGAACACCGTTTTGCCCGAACGCGCCAACCCGGTGACACCAAGGCGGATGACCGGCTCGAACAGAGCTTCGGAAACGCTGTCGCCCACGGATTCCATGCCGCGCACAAGACTGTCTGCCATAGATGAGATGACCAAGCCGTCGCCCCGCTTTTATCGTTTCGCTCAAGATAGGTAGCCACCGTCCGACATGCCAGCGCTTTCCGGCCCCTTGCCCGCCGCCGCGCAGCACGGTACCAGCGGCCCATGCCCAGATACGCGTTGAAAGTCGAATATCACGGAAAGCCGTTTGCCGGGTGGCAAAGGCAGAAAGATCAGCCCTCGGTTCAGGGGGCGATCGAAGAGGCTTTGTCGCGGATACAACCGGGAGATCACACGATCGCTGCGGCGGGTCGCACCGATGCCGGTGTCCACGCGCTAGGACAGGTCGCCCATTGCGACCTGATCAAGGAATGGGACCCTTTCCGACTGTCCGAAGCGTTGAACTATCACCTCAAGCCGCAACCAGTGGCCATCGTGAAAGCCGCACGGGTGGACGATGACTGGCATGCACGGTTCTCGGCGCTTGAACGGCAATATCTGTTTCGCATCCTGATGCGCCGCGCGCCTGCAACCCATGACGCGGGGCAGGTTTGGCAAGTCAGTCACCCGTTGGATATTGATGCGATGCAGGCCGCGGCGGACATGCTGATCGGACGGCATGATTTCACCACGTTCCGGTCCACGATCTGTCAGGCGGCCAGCCCGGTCAAGACGCTGGATGAGTTGCGGGTGGAACAGGTGCAGGGCTTTTCAGGCCCCGAGGTTCATTTCCACGTCCGGGCACGGTCGTTCCTGCACAATCAGGTGCGCAGCTTTGTCGGCACGCTGGAACGTGTCGGCGCCGGGTCCTGGACGCCCGAAGATGTGCGCGAAGCGCTGCACGCTGAGAATCGCGCCGCCTGCGGGCCGGTTTGCCCGCCACAGGGGCTGTATCTTGCGCGGGTCGGCTATCCGAACCCGGTGTTCGACTAAAGCGCGCGCAGTAAAAGGCCACCAGCTATCACCGCAATCAGCAACCCGGCGACCAGTTCGATGGTTGGGGCCAGCACCTGTGCAAACCGCGTCGCTGAGGCCGAGGCCAGCATCCCCCCGCGCAGACCGAAAGAGGTCCACCCGACCAGAGTGGTGACAGTCGCAGTGCCCAGCGCCATGCAGAACGCCCCGGCGATGCCAACGATGGCGATGCCCATCTGCCAGGTCAGGATCAACACAAACAGCGCCCCGGTACAGGGGCGTGCGGCGATTCCAGCGATCAGCAACGCCGCCTCGCGCAGGCTACCGACCTGCGCCACCTCATCCGCGGACGGACCATGCCGGTGGCCGCAATCCGAACAGGTTTCGTGGTCGTGGTGATGATGATTTGCACCGTGATCCCGGCTGCGTTTGGCAAAGCTGCGCAAGGCGCGAAACACTAGCCAAAGCCCGATCGCAGTGATCGCCCCATAGCTGACTGGGGCCATGATTTGCTCCGTTGTGTCGACCAGTCTTTCCCGAGACATCTGGAACACCAGCACACCGGCATAGACCAGAACAATCGCGGTTACGGCCTGTCCAAGGCTGGACAACACACTGATCGCTGAAAGCCGCCAGAACGCCACACGCCGGCCAAGCCCATAGCCACCGATCAGGACTTTGCCATGCCCAGGACCGATGGCGTGGAAGAACCCGTAAGCGAAGCACACCGTCAACAAAGTCATGACCGCCTGAGGTTGTTCGGCGCGGGCAGCGCGCAGAGACCGCGCAATCTGGTTCTGAAATGCACGCTGTTCACCGGCAGCCCATGCCGCAAGTTGGTCAAACCCGCCGCTGAACCAGAACCAGAGCAGAACTCCGACCGCCAGAACAAACGGGACAATCAGGTATTTGGACATGAAATTCGGATCTCGGTTGCAAAGTTTTCGCCCACCATCGGGATGTCATTTTCCTCAAGGTCGTAATTGGCATCCAGCGTCAGCAGAAACGCCTGCATTTGGGCAAGCTGTCCGTCGACATCCGGCTCGACGCGGTCAATCTGGCAGGTCTTACTCCCCGAAACCGTCACCGGACGCGTCAGGTCATATGCGGTATAATATGTCTCATCAAACGCCTTCGCCGATAAGGCGGTGGCCGGTACAGGCCCACCTTCGACACTGCGCAGATGCGAGGTCACGATGCGCCCGTCCTCCATCAATGCTTTCGGCTCCAGTGGGCCAGAAAGCGGCAATACCTCAGACTCGGACCAGACGACCAGATCACCGTTATAGCCTTGATCCCACTGTGCATCGAACCCGGACAGATGATCCTGTTCACTTTTGCTGAGGATACCGTCGCCATCCTGATCCAGCTTCATGTCCTCGAGGACAAGCAAAGAGTAAAACTCGTCATAGGCCCAGGTCACACGGACATGGGTCAGCTGCCCCGAAGCGTCCACGACGAATTCCAGCCCCGTGTCGATAAAGACATGCGGGTGCGTCATCGCCGGGATCGGCAAACAGCAGGTCACTAGGGTCACAAGCCAGCGCATGGGCGAAAGATAGGGTGTCGGCCTGCGCCCGGCAATCCCATTTGGGCCGGGCGCGCAGAAGCTGGCCGATGGCTCAGGCAGGTGGGAACAACACAAGGGTCTGCAGGGCTGTTCCAACCGGCCCTTGGGTGTCATACAAAACCGATTGCGACATGCCGATACCCGAGGGTTGCCAATGGCAGACAGACTCGGAGGCCAGCCAATCCGAGACCGGCTCGCGGTGCACTTGAACCGTCAGATCGGTATTCATGAACCCCATCTCGGTTGTGGGGGCATTCCACGAAATGCCATTGCCGCAATCAGCCAGTGGACACAGCGCCTGAATCGGAGATTGCACCTCGTCCCCAAGCAGCGGAGGCGTGCGCATCCAGATCGTTTTGGGACCGACGCCCTGATTTCCACCCTTGGGATAGAGGACATCGGAATAGGTCGCAAACCCAGGAAGATCGTGCCGAATTTCGCCGATGGGAAATGGGCCGTCCACCGAGTCCGCCAGTTGCGGAGATGAGAGAGCGACATTGGGAACCGGGCCAAGGTCGCGGCGGGCAAGGTGCATAGTTGTGGCTACGGCACATAAAGTGTTGTCCAGATCGTGCACAGTAACCCGAGTGGTCGCCAGCGTTCTGGTGTGCCGCGTCGTCTCGGCCGCAACCCGCAACCCGGACAGGGGCAGCGGGCGCAGCAGATCGACCGTCAGCCGGGTCAGCATCTTGTCCGGACCAATTTCAGATTCCGCCGCGCGCACGATCAGACCGCTGACCGGACCAGCATGGCAATGTTCGGCAGACCACGGACCCCGCGCCGGGTCATTGCCGACAAAAACCCCATCCGCGCGAAGTCTGAAATAAGGCAACCTGGACATGTCAGATTTCAAGACCACTTGGGACCTCAGACCTTTTCCTGTGTATGCTTTTTCAGCTCGGTCCGTGCGACCTGACGACGATGCACCGCGTCCGGCCCATCGGCCAGCCGCAGGGTCCGTACATGCGTCCATGCGGTCGCCAGCGGCGTGTCCTGACTTACCCCTTGCCCGCCATACATCTGAACCGCCTCATCAATCACCTTCAATGCGACCCGCGGTGCCACGACCTTGATCTGGCTGATCCACGGGGCCGCCGCGCGCGCATCGCCCTGATCCATGTACCAAGCAGCCTTGAGGCAAAGTAGCCGGGCCATTTCGATCTCCATCCGGCATTCGGCTATGATATCGAAATTCGCCCCAAGCTGCGCCAGCTTCTTGCCAAATGCTTCGCGTTGCAGCGACCGTTTGCACATCTGCTCCAGGGCCATCTCTGCTTGCCCAATAGCGCGCATACAGTGGTGAATACGTCCCGGCCCCAATCGACCCTGAGCGATCTCGAACCCACGCCCTTCGCCCAGCAGGATATTCTCGGCAGGCACCCGGACATTGGTAAAGCGAATATGCATATGCCCGTGCGGCGCATCATCATGGCCGTAGACTTCCATCGGGCGCAGCACTTCGATCCCCGGCGTTCCCGCCGGCACCACGATCATCGACTGGCGTTTGTGAACAGGCAGGTCATCACCGCCAGTTCGGACCATTACGATATAGACCTTGCACCGCGGATCACCGGCGCCTGAGGCCCACCATTTCTCGCCATTCAGAACGTAGGAATCGCCGTCCAGCACACAGGACATCGAAACATTGGTGGCATCAGACGAGGCGACATCCGGTTCGGTCATAAGATAGGCCGAACGGATTTGCCCATCGAGCAGCGGCTTGAGCCACTCTTGCTTCATCTTTTCGGACCCGTACCGCTCGAATACTTCCATGTTGCCCGTATCTGGGGCTGAACAGTTGAAGATTTCTGCACCCAGCGGGGTCTTTCCCATTTCTTCAGCAAAAAAGGCGTATTCCACAGTTGTCAAACCCAGCCCTTTTTCACTGTCGGTCAGCCAGAAGTTCCACAATCCCGCCGCCTTGGCCTTGGCTTTCAACCCTTCAAGGATATCCGCCTGCCGGTCGGTATATTGCCAGCGGTCACCTTTGTTGATTTCAGCATGGAACTCTTCTTCCAGCGGCATGACTTCATTTCGGATCATCTCTGTTACGCGGGTCAGCAGTTCGCGGTTTTCCTCGCGCAGGCCGAATGACATGTTCATGAGTTTTCTCCTCCGCCCCGACACGCGGGCATTACCTTTGGGCCGAGAATGACTTAGCCACCGTCATGATGTCCAGTTGGGTGACGGGACGTCACCCACCCCATATGAGATTAAACGGGTGCAGTAACCGGAGACTGGCGACCGTATAGCCGTCAATAACCTGCGTCGCGCGCGGGTGTAGCAACCCAATTAGGGTGTGAAAATCCAGTTACCATTGGCATCCTGGCACCTGCGGGATCTGATCTCACGGGTCTGCTCGGCACTCGGAGGTCGGATAAAATGCTGCAGATGCACGCAATTATCGCGGACCTCGCGCACACGGACGGTGCCCTTGGCCCCGGTCTCGGTGCTGATCCATTCACTTTCGGCACCAACCTGCGGCAAACCACTGCCCAGCATGGTGTCTGTGGTTGCACTCAGCAATGTGAAATCATCCGGGCTCAACCCCGACTCTGCGATGATGCGAGACAGCGGTTTCGCGCTGCCGGCAACACCAATGCTCAGTACCAGAACACCTGCAACTAATAGTGATCCCCAAATTCTCATACCGCCTCGCAATTCTGCAACCAATTTACATTCAAGGATATACCCGCGAAGGCACAGGGCCAAGCCCTAGTCTGCAACCTTCAAATTATCCCGAAGAAACCTATTGCAACTCTGACGCTAGGCCATGCCGAGCGTCCCTCGCATAGTGCACGAAACACGAACCAGAGGCATTTGATGGCACACCCGACTTATTATGCGCCCCATGGCGGACACCCCGGACAGGACACCCTGTTAACTGATCGCGCCATGTTCACCGAGGCCTATGCCGTTATACCCAAGGGTACGATGCGCGACATCGTCACCAGCTATCTGCCCTTCTGGGAAGACACCCGCCTGTGGGTTCTGGCACGCCCCCTTAGCGGGTTCGCCGAAACCTTTTCGCAATACATAATGGAGGTCCAACCCGGTGGCGGTAGCGATACGCCCGAAACGGACCCCGCAGCGCAGGCGGTCTTGTTCGTTGTCGAAGGGGCGGTCACATTGACGCTTGAGGGAAGTGTTCACGTTTTGGAAACTGGTGGATATGCCTATATCCCCGCTGGTTCCAAATGGGCGTTGCGCAACCATACGGAGCAGCCAGCGCGGTTTCATTGGGTTCGAAAGGCTTATGAGGCAGTGCCCGGCCTGCCCAAGCCGGACCCGATCATCACCAATGAACAAGAGGTCGCCCCGATCGAAATGCCGGGCACCGAGGGTCGCTGGGCCACAACACGTTTCGCGGATCCGCAAGACCTGCGCCACGATATGCATGTCAACATCGTGACTTTTGAACCCGGCGGCGTGATCCCATTTGCCGAAACCCACGTCATGGAACACGGGCTGTATGTGCTGGAAGGCAAAGCCGTTTACCGTCTGAATCAGGACTGGGTCGAGGTCGAAGCCGGAGACTTTATGTGGCTGCGCGCCTTTTGCCCTCAGGCGTGCTATGCGGGCGGTCCCGGGCGGTTCCGGTATCTGCTGTACAAAGATGTGAACCGTCAGATGCCTCTTTCACCAGGCGGGCGCTAGGATAAATTCGGCCTTGGCGGAACTCGGCAAGCGCGGTAATCTGGTGGAATAACAAACGGTTTTAGTTCAGGAGATTGTACGATGGCACTGCGCAATGTAACGCTGGCACTGGCGGCTGCAATCGGCCTGACGGCCCTTGATGTGACCCCTGCAACCGCCAAAGAGACGAATACCGTCAACGTCATGAGCCGCACCTGGGCCATTACCCAGGTTTCGGAAGCTCCGGTCGTATACCGTGCCACACGTGATAACAACAATCTCAACCCATTCGGCCCCCCGCCCCGGCTGCGCACTATTCAGGCCATCGCGGCGATTCAGCAGGCAACCGGGTGCAAGCCGATTGTGGCCAGCATGTACCAGAACATCTCGGGCCAGTTCTTTTCACAGGTCAGCTGTAACTGACCCGGACAGGAAACTGGCATTGAGGTTAATTCAAGCCCCTGCCATAGCTTGCGCATGAAACTCGCAATTAACGGATTCGGCCGCATCGGCCGCACGATTTTGCGGCAGCTTCTGGCCATGCCGCCCGGTCACGACATCGAACTGGTGCTGATCAACGACATCGCACCGCTAGAGACCTGCGCCTATCTGTTCAAGTACGACAGCACTTTTGGGCCCTATCCGGGCAAAGTGGAACAGGGAAGTGCGCAACTGGTTGTCGATGTGCACGCTATTCCTATTACACACAGCCCCAACCTAAGCCGGGTTGATCTGTCCGGTGTAGATGTCCTGATGGACTGCACCGGCGTTGCCCGGACATCGGATGTTGCCAGTCAAGGCCTGACCGCAGGGGCAAGGAAAGTACTGATTTCCGGCCCCTCGCCCGCGACCGAGGCCACAATCGTTCTGGGCGCAAATGAGGATCATCTGGGCAATGCGCGGATCGTGTCAAATGCCTCTTGCACCACCAACGGGCTGGCTCCGCTGGTCAAGGTTCTGGACGGGATCGCTGGTGTTGCGTCGGGCCATATGACCACCATCCACTGCTACACCAACAGCCAGCCGATGATCGACGCTCCGCGTGGTGATCTGGCACGGTCACGCGCCGGAGCGCTGTCGATGGTCCCGACCACCACCAGCGCTATGCACTTGATAGACGAAGTCCTGCCCCATCTGGCCGGGCGCATCTCGGGCGCGGCGGTCAGGGTGCCTACGGCAAGCGTTTCCGCGGTTGATCTGATTGTGACGCTGAAGCGCGGCCTGAGCGCCTGCGATTTTGAAGCCGCCCTACGCGCAGCCGTTGCAGAGTCTCCCGTTCTGGGTTGGACGGATGAGCCGCTGGTGTCGTCCGATTTACGGACGCGGCCGGAATCTCTGATCATCGCAGGGCCAGAAACCCGGCAGATCGGCGAAACTCAGGTTCGTGTTTTTGGCTGGTATGACAATGAATGGGGGTTTTCAGCCCGCATGCTGGATGTCGCTCGTATGATGGCCGACACATAGGCGGACCGCGACCTAACGCGATCCGCCGATTTTCATTTGGTTACTTGCCGGGAAGGCTGCCCGACCCGTGCCCCGACATGCCGCCCGAAACTTCTTCGGTTGCCTCATCGGCCAACTCATCCGGCAGGATCAGATTCAGCACGATGGCGATCAGAGCCGCAGGCAGCAGCCCGCTTTTCATCAGGATGCCCAGAGTATCGGGCAAGTGTTGCACCGCACCCGGCTCGAGCTGGAGGCCGAACCCGATTGACAGCGCGATGGCAAAGATCACCATGTTGCGCCGATTCCAATCCACATCGGACAACATCGAAACACCCGCGGCGACAACCATCCCGAACATGACGATGACGCCACCGCCCAGTACTTCGATCGGAACGGTGCGGATGATCGCGCCAACCTTGGGCACCAGGCCGCACAGGATTAGAAACAAGGCGCCGATGGTGACGACATTTCGGCTCATGACGCCGGTCATCGCGATCAGCCCGACATTCTGGCTGAACGACGTGTTGGGTAAGCCGCCGAACACGCCCGCCAGGGCCGAGCCGAAGCCGTCAGCATAGGTTGCACCGGTGATTTCCTTGTCCGTGGCTTCGCGCCCGGCTCCGCCTTTGGTCACACCCGACACATCCCCCACCGTCTCAACTGCCGAAACAAAGGCCATCAGACAGAACCCGATTATGGCGGCGAATGAGAACTCGAACCCATACTTAAAGGGCACAGGCAGGGCGAAAGTTGCAGCGCGGCTCCAGCTTGTTCCGATTGCCTCAAACGTGATCATGCCAACCATCAGGGCATAGACATACCCAACCGCAAGACCAATCAGAACGGCAGAAACCGAAAGCATTCCGCGGGTAAAGAACTTCAGCCCCAGCGTTACCACAACCACGACCAAAGCAGCCGACCAGTTCAGCGCCGAGCCGTATTCAGGCGTTCCAATGGCCGGAACCCCTCCGGCGGCGTATTGAATGCCGACCTTGACCAACGCCAGACCAATCATTGTAACCACAAGGCCTGTGACCAGAGGTGGCAAGGCAAAACGGATCTTGCCAATCACCGTGCCCAGCAGGGCATGGAACACCCCACCGATAATGACACCTCCAAATAATGCGGCCAGACCATCGACGCCTTTGCCAGCAACCAGTGGGATCATGATCGGCAGAAACGCAAAGCTGGTGCCCTGAACAATAGGCAAAGCCGCTCCTACCGGGCCAATCGTCACCGTTTGCAGCAAGGTCGCGACGCCGGCAAACAGCATCGACATCTGGATCAGGTACAGCAGTTCGGGAAAATCGGGGGAGTTCGAACCGAACCCGAACCCGGCGGCCCCTGCAACGATGATCGCAGGCGTCACGTTCGAAACGAACATCGCCAGAACATGTTGAATGCCCAGCGGAACTGCCTTGTGCAGCGCCGGGGTATAATTTGGATCCCGAAGCTGTTCGGGTGTCCCTATTGAAGTGTCAGCCATGAGTTACTGTCCTCTCTGTCAGATTCACGGGGGTCTTACCGCTTATGCTGCGGCTTCATTTGGCTACGACACCACCTGATAAGGGGTATCGAACCAGTATTCTTCCAGGTTGGGCCCATCGCCGATCCGATCAACAACGGCGAACAATCCAGGGCCATGCAATGGTGTCAAAACGCCGTGCCACGTCCCACGATGATAATTCACCGCCTGACCGGGCCGGGTGACAAAGGCACACGGCTCGCCCGGTTGCCCGTCAACATCTGGTGCTACAACGACCAGAAAGGGTTGATGGGTCATGGGAACAAAGGCCTGACTGCCATCAGGATGCCGTTCAACCATATCCAACTGGTACGGCAGGGTTCGGGGGTTGGCGTTGAACAGGCTGATCCCGGCGCGGCCGCCCGCGAAATCAAGGGCCGCCCGGTCATGAAAACGCCCGCACTGGCCCTGGTTGATGATCTTGTCCGGGTCGCCCGATGCCTCGATCACATCTCCGAACGGGGCAAAAGCGTCAGGCGTTAAAGGAACAGTCCGGATCTGTTTCATGAAGGCAGCACATCCCTCAGGCGGAATTCGGCAATACGCTCGACCTGTCGGCAGGCCTCGGCGAATTCGGTTTCCCGGTCCTGATCTATCCGCCGCTGAAACGCCTGCTGGATAGAGGCTTTGTCATGATCACGCACAGCAATAATGAAGGGAAATCCGAACTTGTCGGTATAGCGCCTATTCAGATCGGTGAAGGCATCGCGTTCGGCATCCGTCAACGCATCCAGCCCCGCCGAGGATTGTTCCGCCGTGCTTTCCTGCGTCAGTCGCTTGGCCTGTGCCAGCTTGCCTGCCAGATCCGGGTGCGCGGTCAGCACGCCCAACCGCTCCTCATCCGAGGCCGAACGGAACATGCGCGTCAGTGCGTTGTGCAACCCGCCGGCAGTATCGTGAGCCGCGCCGAGTTCCAGCCCATGGGCGCGCTCTGCAATCCACGCCGAATGTTCGAAGATCCCGCCATAAGCGGCTACGAAAGCGTCCCGCGCCATTTCTGACGGCTTTGGACCTGATACAGGCGGGTGCTGCGCTGCCCAATGCTGGGCGATCTGCAGACGGGTCGCGAACCAGACATCCGAGTGCCCACGCGCATAATCCAGAAACCGTTTCAGCGCCATGACCCGACCTGGACGACCGATAAGGCGGCAATGCAGACCGATCGACAACATCTTGGGCGCACCGGCTTCACCCTCGGAATAAAGCGCGTCGAAACTGTCTTTGAGATAGGAATAGAACTGATCGCCTGAATTGAAACCTTGCGGCGTTGCAAAGCGCATATCGTTACAATCGAGAGTATATGGTACGATCAACTGGTCCCGGCCAGAGGCCTGCATCCAATAGGGCAGATCATCCGCATAGGTGTCCGCCACATAGGCAAAGCCGCCCTCTTCGGCCACCAGACGCACGGTGTTCTCGGAACACCGGCCGGTATACCAACCATAGGGACGTTCCCCCACGACCTCGGTATGCAGGCGGATGGCCTCTTCTATTTGAGCGCGCTCTTCCGCCTCAGACATATCCTTGTGTTCGACCCATTTCAGGCCGTGACTTGCGATCTCCCAACCTGCGTCTTTCATGGCGGCAACCTGATCGGGCGACCGTGCCAGCGCCGACGCGACACCGTAAACGGTTATGGGCAAGTCCTGCATCAAGCGGTGCAGACGCCAGAACCCTGCCCGCGATCCGTATTCATAGATCGATTCCATGTTCCAATGACGCTGGTCTGGCCATTGCGCTGCGCCGACAATCTCGGACAGAAAGGCCTCGGACGAGGCATCACCGTGAAGCACGCAGTTCTCGCCACCCTCTTCGTAGTTCAGCACAATCTGAACGGCCAGATTTGCTCCGCCAGGCCACTGGGCGTTTGGCGGGTTGGCTCCGTATCCGATCATGTCACGGGGATAGCGAGGGGGCTGCATGAATGTTCCGTCTCAGTTGTGTTACACTACCTACGCTTTACCGCAGAATTGGAAGCAGTATTATCAAATCAATCCGAACGCTGTTTCCTTTTCTTTCGGCATTCCCAAAGTCTCGGGTTTCGCCCCAGACTGCGTCAAACAATACTCGATTGCAGTTTGCGGTTTTCAACAGCCACTCGTTGCGGTGATCGGAATATGAGGAGAAACGCGTGGCAGGATACCTGACAACCCATGTTCTGGACACCGCCAAAGGCTGTCCCGCAGAGGGGCTGAAAATTGCTCTGTACGCGATTACCCAGGACGGACGCCACAAACTGGCTGAGATGCTGACCAATGCAGACGGGCGAACAGACAGCCCAATACTACCGCAAGCAAACTTTGAAACCGGGGAATATGAACTTGTTTTCAGCGCGGGTGACTATCTGCGCGCCTCTGGCCAGGCGGATGACGAACCGCTGTTCCTGGATGAGATTCCAATCAGGTTTGGTATGTCTGAAGCAGACGCCCACTATCATGTGCCGCTCTTGCTATCGCCATACAGCTACTCCACGTATCGCGGCAGCTAACTGACCGGGCGAACCTTCCGCCCGTCGATCGCCCCTGCCGGGCCTCCTCCTGTTGAGCCGGACGCCGCACCCGTTGGGCGCGGCGCGGATAGTGACGGTTACAGCCCTTCGAGAAAATTTACGCGCGGCCGGGAGCCTTTGCTAACCGTTGATGTCCGAGTTTTGCACAACCTTGCCAATTCGCGCGATCATGAAATCCATGAACAAACGCGCCTTGGGATCCTGGTGACGTCGATGGGTATAGAGACACGCCATCTGAACAGAGACAGGAGGTGTCTCCTTTGCAACCACCACCAGACGTCCTGCCTTGAGATGTTCCGCTGCCTCAAACACAGGTTTCATCGCGATCCCCTGCCCTGACAACGCCCAATCGGTCAAAACATCTCCGTCATCGCATTCAAACCGGCCCGACACGGCATAACGTCTTGGCCCGTCTGGAGTTTCCAGCATCCACTGAAACTCTGCGGCGCCGGGATACCGCAGGTTAAGACACTCGTGCTTGTCGGACACAAGATCGGCTCCGTTTTGCGGCATCCCCCTGCGTTTTACATAGTCCGGTGCGGCACACAGAACCCGCGCGCAATCCGCGATCTTGCGAATACGCAGGGTGCTGTCCTCGGGCTGACCAATGAAAAAGGCCAGATCCAATCCTTCGGTCGTCAGGTCCACTGACCTGTCGGTCAGGCGCAATCGCACATCAATTTCGGGGTATTCCGAGAGAAAATCCGGCACATGTGGGGCTAATAACCTGCGCCCGACGCCCAAAGGCGCGGCTACGAACAGTGACCCGCGGGGGGCTTCGGTCAGGTGAACAACCTGCGCCTCGGCTTCATCTACGGCATCCAGGACCGCAACCGCTCCGGGGTAAAACGCACGTCCCTGCTCGGTCGGGCTGAGGTTACGTGTAGTCCGCTGAAACAGACGCACGCCCAAATGATCCTCAAGCTGCGATATTCGCGCCGAAGTCACCGCCGGTGAAACACGCAAATCCCTCCCGGCAGCAGACATGCTGCCCAGATCATAGACACGAACGAAGGTGCGAATATTGTCGAGATAGGACATCTTATCGTTTTTTTTGATACAGTTTGACAATATACGGGAATACCGAAGAAAAGCCAGTTTGCCTAGGGTGACTATAACCTACTGGAGAGAACTCTCATGTTTGAATTCGCCGTGTTCTGGGATTGGATGGCATTTGCTGTGCGCTGGCTGCACGTAATCACTGCTATCGCCTGGATCGGATCATCCTTTTACTTCATCGCTCTGGACCTTGGCCTGAATCGGGATATCCCCGGCCCCGCCGACGGGGAAGAATGGCAGGTACATGGCGGCGGCTTTTACCATATTCAGAAATACCTCGTCGCACCCGAGCGGATGCCGGATCATCTGACCTGGTTCAAATGGGAAAGCTATGCCACCTGGCTTAGCGGAGCTGCGCTGTTGATGATCGTCTACTGGGTTGGTGGAGAGCTTTATCTGATTGATGCCCAAAAGGCCGATCTGGCGCTGTGGCAGGGCATTCTGATCTCGGCTGCCTCGTTGACTATGGGCTGGCTTATCTACGACTTCCTGTGCAAATCCGGTCTGGGTGAGCGCCCAACATTACTGATGGTGCTGCTGTTTGTCCTGCTGGTGGTGATGGGCTGGGGGTACAACCAGATATTCACCGGGCGCGCGATGATGCTGCATCTGGGCGCATTCACCGCCACGATCATGACAGCGAATGTATTCTTCATCATCATGCCGAACCAGCGCATCGTCGTAGACGACCTTAAGAATGGCCGCACCCCGGACCCGAAATACGGCAAGATCGCCAAGTTGCGTTCGACTCATAACAACTATCTGACCTTGCCTGTGGTTTTCCTGATGCTTTCGAACCACTACCCGCTGGCCTTTGCCACCCAATACAACTGGATCATTGCGGCGCTGGTATTTCTGATGGGTGTCACAATCCGTCACTACTTCAATACACGCCACGCCCGCGCCGGTGATCCGACCTGGACGTGGCTGGTGACCGCTCTGCTATTCATCGCCATCATGTGGCTGTCCACCGCGCCTATGTACAAACCTCTGGAGGAGGCCGAGGCACAGCCGCTCACCGCATTTGAACAGAAATACGCTGAAGCAGACGGGTTCGAACAGGCACATGATGTCGTTCTGGGGCGCTGTTCCATGTGCCATGCGCGCGAACCGGTTTGGGACGGCATCCTGTGGGCGCCAAAGGGCATTCTTCTGGAAACCCAAGGTGACATCGCCCGCAATGCGAAACAGATTTACCTGCAGGCCGGTGTCAGTCACGCCATGCCACCCGCAAATGTCACCTATATGGAACCGGAAGATCGCGCGGCGATCATTCGCTGGTTCCGCAATGCTGGCCTTTGAACTGGCACTGAGCCATCACTTGTTCCGTTAATTTTCTTGGCCAAACGATAAACGCTTCCCCTACACGATTACAGATGTTCTAACTATCCTTAAGGGGCCGCCACATCCGAAAAGGCGCCGAAATTAATTTCTAGTTGGGGCAGCTGGAGCCAATAGATGCAGCGAATAAGACAATGCAGCTTTGTGAGAAATTGTCTGTTCGGAATAGTCGTCGCCACATTGCCCACATCGCTGGCCGCATTGGAAACCGTCCTCACGGCACCGGGCGCTCCGAAAGCGCTGGTTGAACGGATCGAAGATACCGCATCGGTGACAACCGCAGAATCCCGCGGGCTGGACACGCCGCTTGAACTTTTGTCAGCGGCCCTGTCGGACTATACCACCATTGTACAGATCCTTTATGACGAAGGCTATTTCAGTCCCGTCGTCAGCATTAAACTGGACGGGAAAGAGGCGGCGGAACTCAGTTCACTCAACGTGCCCAATCAGATCAACAAAATCGTGATTGCTGTTAAAACCGGCCCAACCTTCACATTTGGCCAGGCGGTGGTCCGGCCGATCGCGACCGAAACGGTTCTTCCCGAAGACTATGCGTCGGGCAAACTGGCCACCACCGGCGCCATTCAGCAAGCCGCGTCAGCAGGCGTGCAGGGATGGCGTGACGCTGGTCATGCCAAGGCCGAGGTCAGCGGCCAGAAAGTCATTGCCCGCCACGCCCAGGCAAAGCTGGATTCCCGCATTGACCTCGCTCCGGGACCGCGTCTGAGCTTTGGAAAAATGTACATCAAAGGCGACAGCGATGTTCGCCACAGGTCCGTCGAACAAATCGCCGGCTTCCCAACCGGAGAGGTGTATTCCCCCCAGCAGGTGCAAAAGGTCGGAACCCGGCTTCGCCGCACCGGCACGTTTAATATTGTCTCGATCGAAGAGCACGACACTCCCAACCCTGATGGCTCCCTGGATTTCGATGTCTATCTTGAAGACATGCCCAAACGCCGCCTGACCTTCGGTTTGGAAGTGGCCTCGCGCGATGGGATGGAGCTGTCGACGACCTGGACGCATCGCAACGTGTTCCGCCGCGCCCAGCGGCTGCGGTTTGAGGCATCGTTGCGCAATATTGGCGGGGCCGAGGATCTGGACGGGCGCATCGGGCTGCGGCTGGATCAGCCCGACCGGCTGGGCCCCGATGACAGTACGTTCTGGAGCGCCCTTCTGGAACGTCGCAACACCGACAATTACAACGTGACGGTGACGTCTCTGGCCTATGGTGCAAGACGCACATTTTCAGACCGCCTATACGCCGAGGCATCCGCCGGGTTTCAGTGGTCGGATGCAGATGACGCCTATGGCGACGGGCGTAAGTTCCGCTATTTCATCCTGCCGTTCCGCTCCGAATGGGATGAAAGGGACAGCAAGGTCAGCGCCGCCAATGGCTATTACCTGGATGCCCGTGTGATGCCATTTGTCGGCCTGTCCGACACAGAAACAGGCCTCAGGATGTTTGCGGACGCGCGTGCCTATACCAGTCTGCGGACGCAAGGTCGTCTCGTGCTGGCCGGACGGGTCCAGATTGGGTCGATTGTAGGACCCGCCTTGGACGGGGTCACACCCGATTTCCTGTTCTTTTCGGGCGGTGCGGGCACTGTGCGCGGTCAGCCCTATGAGAGCCTCGGCATCCCTGTTGGCAATGAGGTTGCTGGCGGCAAGTCTTTCCTCGGTCTATCTGGCGAAGTTCGCGGCAAAATCACCGAGACAATATCGCTGGTCGGGTTTTATGATTATGGTGTTGTCGACACGTCCTCTTTTGTCAGCAGCGCTGCAGAGAGCCATTCCGGCGCCGGGCTTGGGATCAGATACGACCTTGGCGGCTTTGGCCCCCTGCGTCTTGATTTGGCCCTTCCCGTTCAGGGCGACACCGGAGATGGTCTGCAGTTTTACATCGGAATTGGTCAGGCATTTTGACACATCGTTTCTCATATCCAGTTTTGGCTGCTGTTCTGCTGTGGGTGCCGTACCCCGTTCTGGCGCAGGACGAAGGCGGCAGTATGCTGGAGCAGTTTCTGCAGGATACCCTGTCCGGTGATGATCAGAACGTGACCGTCAAAGGCTTGCAAGGCGCGCTGAGCGCACGGGCCACAATCGCAGAGATCACCGTATCGGATGATGAGGGCGTCTGGCTGACCATCAAAGATGCCGAACTGGATTGGAACAGACTGGCCCTGATACGTGGGCGGTTCTCGGTCAATGCGCTGACAGCGCAAGAGATCGACGTAGCCCGTGCGCCGGGCGCCACAACCAAAGATACCCCTCCTCCTTCTGCGGAAACCCAGACATTCCAGCTGCCCGAGCTGCCTGTCGCAGTTGAAATCGGCGAAATCCGCGTGGATCAGCTGTCGCTGGGGCAGCCGCTGATTGGGGTAGCCGCCGACTTATCCGTCACCGGCAATCTGTCGCTTGCTGATGGAACGCTGGACACCAATCTCGACGTGGTGCGGCTGGATCGTGCCGGAGATGAGATCACACTGACCGCCGGGTTCGACAACTCGACAAGCGAGATCAATCTGGACCTGAACGTGGCCGAGGCATCCGGCGGGCTTATTTCGACCGCTTTGAACATTCCCGACAGCCCAACGATCGAGCTGACGGCAAAAGGTGCCGGACCGCTGACGGATTTCACCGCCGATATCGGGCTGAGCAGTGACGGGCAGCAGCGTCTGGCCGGGCAGGTTCGGCTTGGTTCGGCCCCTGACGACACTGCGGAAGGCATAGCATTTACCGCCGATCTGAACGGAGACCTGACACCCTTCGTCGGCCCTGCAATCGACCCGTTTTTCGGGACGGACTCGCGGCTGTTCGTGCAGGGCCAGACCCTGCCCGAAGGGGCGCTGGACCTGTCCGATCTTCAGCTTGCAACGCAGGCCCTGAACCTTGAAGGGAAGTTGGCCCTTGCCGAAGGTGGCACATTGCAGTTTGCCGCCTTGCAGGGACGCATTACCCCGCCGCAGGGACAGGCGGTCACGCTTCCGGTTGGCGGTGGTGACAAAACGATCAAGTCCGCGCATATCTCGACCTTGTTTGATCAGAAAAACGGCAATCTCTGGGATCTTAGCCTGACAGCAGATAAGTTCAAATCCCCCCAAGCCGAACTTGAGAGCATGCAAATTATCGCGCAAGGCGTGCTCGATCAGACCCTTGGATTTACTGTGAACGGCGATCTGCAAGCCAGCGTCACGGGCATTGATCTGACCGATCCGAACCTGAATACAGCCGTCGGAGATCGCATCACGCTGGACGGGCAGTTTGAGTATGGTGATGACCAGTCGCTGACATTGTCCGGTTTCGAACTGGTCGGGTCGGATTACACTCTGGCGCTGGACACGCTGATCAGTGGATTGACCAGCGGATTGGCTGTTGATGGCAAGGCTACGCTGGACGCTACCGACCTGTCCCGGTTCTCTGGCCTTGCCCAGTTGGAACTGGCAGGGTCGGCGTCGGCAGAGGTTCAGGGCAAGGGCTCTCCGCTTGAGGGCAGCTTTGATGGCAAAGTGGTTGTTCAGGGCAACAACCTATCGACCGGTCGCGACGATATCGACCCCGTAATCACCGGCCAGACCACCATCGCTCTGGATGCTCGTCGTGGGGCGGATGGAATATCCATACGCGAGTTCAAACTGAACGGTCAGGCCGCGCAGGCACAGGCCAGTGGCGAAGTGACCACGCCTGATGGCAATCTGACAATCGACGGTCAGGCCAGCTTCAACGCGCCCGACCTCTCGGTCTTTTCCGGGCTGGCCCAGCGGCAGCTTGGCGGGTCGCTCAGCGCGCAAATGGACGGCAAAGGCACCCTGCAGACGCAAGAGTTTGATGGCACGGCCAGCATTACGACGCAGGATCTGCAGACAGGTATGTCCGAAGTCGATCCTCTGCTTGCAGGCAAAACCGTGATCACCTGGGATGGTGCGAAAACGGGAGACCTTATCGACATACGCAAAGCCACCATCAACGGACGGGCCCTGACAGCACAAGTAAGCGCGTCGATCAATGACCCAACCGGCAATCTAGTTCTTGATGGTCAGGCACAGGTGACTGTCCCTGATCTTTCGCTATTTTCGGATCTCGCGGGCCGGGATCTTGCCGGGTCGGTTACCGCGGATATCAATGGCAACGGAGCTTTGTCCAGCCAAACCTTCGACATAGCCGGCGATGTCGATGCGCAGGACGTCCAGATTGGCATCAGTCTCGTCGACAAACTGATCGAAGGTCGAACGACGCTGCGTGTCGATGCCGAGAACAGTGATCAGGGTCTGAATGTCCAAAACTTCAAACTGCGGGGCACCGCCTTGACCGCAGACGCTTCGGGTCAGGTCAGCAAAGAGACCGGAGGGCTGAGCTATTCGGTAAAGCTGGACGATCTGGCGCGGATTTCCAAGACGTTGTCAGGACCACTGACGCTGGAAGGCAACGCCGCGCCAACAGCTTCGGGCCTTGAAGGAAGAGTCAGCTTGCGTGGGCCGGACAGTTCATACGCGTCGCTGACGGGGTCGGTCGGCTCTGACGGATCGGCAGACTTGGACTTTGACGCCGAGCTAAACAAGGTCGAGCGTTTCGCCCCAGATTTTCCTGGTACAATCACCGCTAATGGGACCGCAAAGCGCAAGGCAGGCGTCTGGACTATCAACTCTTCGGCGCAGGGCCCGGCACAGATCACCGGCAAAATCTCGGGCACCTTCGATGAAACCACAGGAAACGCCGATCTGCAGGCGCAAGGCGGGGTTAATATCGGTATCGCAAACCTGTTCATCACCCCCAACCAAATCGACGGGACTGCGCGGTACGACCTTAGCTTGAATGGCCAACCCTCGCTTGAGGCGCTCAGCGGGTCGATCACGACCTCTGGAACCTCGTTGGCGATACCGGGAGCCGGTCAGACCATTACCGGCATCAGTGGCGCGGTCGAGTTGGCCAACAACCGCGCCAACATCTCCCTAAATGGTGGAACCCGCGCCGGGGGTAATTTCACCGTCGCGGGCCCGATTGACCTGACGCCTCCGTTCAATGCGCAAATTACGACCACGCTCAATCGTCTCGTGCTGACGGATCAGCTTTTGTACGAGACGATCCTGAACGGGCAAATCGCAATGACCGGAGCTTTGGCCGGCAACAGCACAATAGTCGGGCAAATTACATTCGAGGAAACCAATATTAATCTCGCCGCCGCCTCGGGTGCGGTCGGCGCTGCACCCATACCAGAGATCGAACATATCAACGAAAACGCGGCCAGCTATCGGACTCGGGAACGTGCCCGTTTGGTAAAACAGGACGATGCCACCCAAAGCGATTCCCGTATTGCGCTGGACATCGCTCTGCTCGCCCCCAAGGCCGTGTTTGTCCGAGGTCGAGGCGTGAATGCCGAACTCGGCGGACAGCTGTACATAGGCGGAACAACAACCTCGATCATTCCTTCGGGCCAGATCGCTCTAATCCGAGGCAATTTCGACATTCTGGGCCGCAGGCTGGCCCTGACAAAAGGGATCGTGACCCTACAAGGCGACTTGACACCCTATATCGAATTTGAATCCTCAAACAGCACCTCGGACGGGACCGCTACAATCGAAATCGCCGGGCCGCTGGACGCCCCCGAGGTCAACGTGTTCTCGGATCCGGAACGGCCAGCAGAAGAGGCGCTGGCCATGCTGTTGTTTGGCAATCGTTTCTCTGAGCTGTCGCCCTTTGTCATTGCCCAGATGGCGGCATCGCTGGCGCAGCTCAGCGGTGCAGGAGGGGATGCAACCAAGGGTCTGAGGGAGTCGACCGGTGTCGACACAGTCGATATCGGAGCAACGTCAAGCGGCGGAATTTTGGGCGCCGGGGCGTATCTGGGTGACAATCTCTATACCGACTTCAACGTGAACACCGAAGGAAATACCGAAGTGAACCTCAATCTGGACGTCACCGATAATATCACAATGCGCGGAACCGTTGACGGGCGGGGGGAAACGGGATTGGGTGTCTTTTTCGAGCGCGACTACTAATCCTGCGCGAAACTCTGCATCTGTGACAACAGTTTCGGGCCAAATCACAGGAAGGCAGGGAATTTCATTAACCCCTTTACTATCAATTTCTTAACATGACAGCGAATGCACAAGTCGCTCTATTCATTTCGTGCGACACGAATTTTCATTGCCGTTCGTTTCGAATTTTTGACGTTTCGTACCAATTTCATTGCCAGGTCCGTGCCTATGCAGGAAAAGAAGGCAGCGCCTGGTTTTGCGGCGTCTTTATCGAGTGACTTGTTGACCAGTACGACCTGATTATAGAGGGGGAAAAACTCAAAATCGGGGAAAGCAAAAGATCAAAATTCAAATCTTTTCATTACTAAAAATATTGAACTGCCCACCTTCCCATCCACTGCGTATTCTGTACCCAGCAGCGATGGGAAGGTGGATTATCTAAACGAACCGATAAGCCGGATGTTTCCGCCGAACGATGTCAGCTTTGTTGTTGTGAAGCTTTAACTGTTGCCGGGCTTTCCGCTGACGCCATCTCGGACAGCCAATCACGCACGGCGCCGTGCCGGCTACGGGCGATCGCGATCTTTTTGCCGCAGCCCAGAACCAGATATCCGACTTCATTCAGGCTTTTAGCAATATCCACACACCGATTAGCAACCCAAAAGGACCGATGCACCTGTAGGCCATAGCATTCTGGCATTTGCGATAGGATGCCTTTGAACGTTGAACGCACCAGCACTTCTTTTTCATCTACACGCAGGGTGACATAGTGCTGCTGAGCCTGAACGAACAAGATATCCTTGGCCAAAAAATTTTGCCCATTGGCGGACACTAAACCATTGGCCACAGGAACACGGGATTCTACTCTGCTATCCGGCTCGTCCTCGGGTTGCGGATCGCCGGCTCGCAGGCGGGCCAGATAAGGTGGAAAAACCCAAACGATTACGATCACTTCAATTCCAACGACGAGAAAGTACTGAGGCAGCAAAAGCGGCGAGTTTTCAAAGCTGAAAGACAGAAACGTACTGAAAACCATTGTCGTTGCGAATTGGGCAAACTTCATCGCCCCATACGCAACGGGAAAACATGTCAGCGGGGTGAAAAACCGTTTGATGCCCAGATATCGGCTGCAGACTGCCTCAAAAAGCAACATCAGAACCACCGAACCCATATACCCCAGCAATCCGAACATCCAATAGATCGATCGCCCCAGCCCGTTTAGCGGTTCAGCAAACAATGACGGCGTCGCACCAAGGAGCAACAGCATCAAAGCGGGCAGAAACATGAGGAAGTTTCTGGACAGGAAAAAACTAAGGACTTCGCTCAGGATCGCATCAACCGACATACCCGGCAATACGACAAACGAAAGCTCAGCCTGTTTCAAATCGTTATACACGTCTTGCGGTTTCATTCAGCCCTTGTTGCTCTGATCGCACTACTACCATCTATTTCGGCTTCGGCGCCTAGGCCCGACTGCCCACAGGTTCGGGCCCTGCGCAATCGGTTCCCCAATTTCGTTTCCAAACCCAATCAAGACCTAACCTCACGACCGCAAAATGGGCGCTTGGTGGCGTTTTCTTAGGTTTAAAATTGCTGAAACCAGAGAAATATGGCGCAAATGGCGCAAAGCTGAGTGGGAAATGCCTATTTCCCCGTTGACGTCGCGGAAACCTAAAAGGGCGGCCTCGCTAGGCCGCCCTCAAAAACTCTACTCCGACACTCTTACTCAGCCGCGATTACGCCTTCGATCTTTTCAACGCGAATGGCCGAGAATTTGAACTCAGGGATTTTACCATAAGGGTCGATGGCCGAGTTGGTCAGGATATTCGCTGCCGCCTCAACATAGGCAAAGGGGATGAACACCATGTCCTCTGCAATCGCCCGGTCGGCACGCACCATGATCTCGATCGAGCCGCGACGGGTGGTCAGGCGAATGGTCTCGCCCGGTTCGATTCCCATCAGCTTCAGCTGACGTGGGTTCATCGAACAGTTGGCCTCTGGTTCAACCGCATCCAGCACCGTGGCCCGGCGGGTCATTGACCCTGTGTGCCAGTGTTCAAGCTGACGACCCGTGGTGGCGATCATCGGATATTCCTCATCCGGCGCTTCATCCGGCTGGATCACGCTGGCAGGAGTGAACTTGGCCCGCCCATCGGCACGAGGGAAGCCATCACCAAACACAATCGCTTGGCCCGGATCGGTCTCAGACAGCGACGGGTAGGTGATTGTTTCGGTCTCCAGCCGCTCCCAGGTGATATTGTCGAGAGACTCCATCGTCAGTTTCATCTCGGCAAACACTTCGGACACATCCGAATAAGACCAGTTCAGGCCAATGCGCTGCGCAAGTTCGACGGTGATTTTCCAATCCTCGCGCGCCTCACCCGGAGGCGCCACAGCTGGGCGCACTCGTTGTACCTGACGGTTGGTGTTCGACACGGTGCCGTTCTTTTCATACAGCGCCGAGGCAGGCAGGATGATATCGGCGTAGTTCGCCGTTTCGGTCAGGAAGATGTCCTGCACGATCATCAACTCTAGCTTGGCCAGTGCGTCCCGCGCGTGGCCTACATCGGGGTCGGACATGGCTGGGTTTTCACCCTGAATATACATGCCCTTGATATTGCCCGCATATGCTTGATCGATGATTTCAGTGACGGTCAAGCCTTTTTCGTTCGAGAAATCCTCAGACCCCCAGACCGAGGTGAACTGTGCCCGGATGTTGTCATCGGTCACCGTTTTGTAATCGGGCAGGAACATCGGGATCAGGCCCGCGTCCGACGCGCCCTGCACATTGTTCTGACCGCGCAGCGGGTGCAGGCCCGCGCCGGGTTTACCAACGTTGCCGGTCATCAACGCCAGCGAGATCAGGCAGCGCGAATTGTCGGTGCCGTGGATATGCTGACTGACACCCATACCCCAGAAAATAAGCCCGGCCTTGGCCTGTGCAAAGATGCGCGCCACGCGGCGCAGCTGATCAGGATCGATACCGCAGATCGGCGCCATCGCTTCGGGGGTGAAGGCGCGCAGGTGTTCCTTCTCGGCCTCCCAGTTCTCGGTCCAGCGGTGGATATACTGGCTGTCATACAGCTCTTCTTCGACGATCACGTTCATGATCGCGTTCAGCATCGAAACATCGGCACCGGGGCGGAATTGGAGCATCTCATCGGCGAACTTGCGCATGCCAACGCCGCGCGGGTCCATCACGATCAGCTTGCCGCCGCGTTTGGTGAACTGCTTGAAGTAGGTCGCCGCAACGGGGTGGTTCTCAATCGGGTTGGCCCCGATGATGATGGCCACATCCGCGTTTTCGATCTCGTTAAAGGTTGCGGTCACAGCACCCGAACCGACGTTTTCAATCAGCGCCGCCACCGATGAGGCGTGGCACAGACGCGTGCAGTGGTCGACATTGTTGTGCCCAAATCCCTGACGAATGAACTTCTGGAACAGATATGCTTCTTCGTTGGTGCATTTGGCCGAGCCAAAGCCCGCGACATTGTGTGGGTCCTGGTCGCGCAGCGCCTTCAGTCTGGAGGACGCCAGGTCCATCGCCTCTTCCCAGGTCGCTTCGCGGAAATGGGTCGACAGGTTCGAAGGATCGACATTCAGCCCCTTGGCGGGCGCATCCTCGCGCCGAATCAGCGGCTTGGTCAGGCGGTGGGGATGGTGGATATAGTCGAACCCAAACCGGCCTTTAACACACAGGCGGCCTTCATTGGCGGGGCCGTTGATCCCCTCGACATATTTCACCTTGCCGTCTTTGACCTTGAGCGAGACCTTACAGCCCACGCCGCAGAACGGGCAGACACTTTCGGTCTCGGAATCATAGTCCTTGCTGTCTCCAACCTGCTGATCGTCCAGCACCGTGGCTGGCATCAGAGCACCGGTCGGACAGGCCTGAACGCATTCGCCGCAGGCCACACAGGTTGAATCGCCCATCGGGTCGTTCTGATCGAACACCACCTGCGCGGTGTGACCGCGCCCGGCCATCCCGATCACATCATTGACCTGCACATCCCGGCAGGCCCGGACGCAGAGGTTGCAGTTGATGCAAGCATCCAGATTAACCCGCATCGCGATATGGCTGTCATCCAGCAACGGGATTTTCTCGACCTCTTTGGCCGGGAACCGGCTGTCGCTGACATCGTTCAGTTCGGCCATGTCCCAGAAATGGCTGGATTTGTCGTGGGCCACCTCGGGCTGATCGGCGACCAGCAATTCCATGACCATTGCGCGCGATTTCTCGGCACGGTCGCTGTCGGTTTTCACCACCATGCCGTCCGCCGCAGGGCGAATGCACGAAGCGACAAGAGTGCGCTCGCCTTCCACCTCGACCATGCAGGCGCGGCAGTTGCCGTCGGGTTTGTAACCCGGCTGCGGCTTATGACACAGGTGCGGAATGGTGAACCCCTGCCCCTTGGCGGCTTCCCAGATGGTCCAGCCCTCGGGCACGGTGACATCATCGCCGTTCAGGTTGAAGGTGACGGTCTTGGTTGGGCTTGCATCAAGCATGGCTCTGTCTCCCTCAGATTTCGTCAGCGAAGTGTTTCATGACCAGACGGATCGGGTTCGGGGCCGCCTGCCCCAGACCGCAGATCGAGGCATCGCCCATGACCTGGCACAGATCTTCCAGCAGATCCTGATCCCACTTGTCAGCCTGCATCAGCTTGACCGCCTTTTCACAGCCCGCCCGGCAGGGCGTGCACTGGCCACAGCTTTCATCCTCGAAGAAGCGCAACATGTTCAGCGCAGCATCGCGGGCCGTATCCTGATCGGACAGAACCACCACAGCAGCGGAACCGATAAACGTCCCGTGTGGTTGCAAGGTGTCGAAGTCCAGAGGGATATCATCCATCGACGCAGGCAGCAGACCCGAAGACGGCCCACCCGGCTGATACGCCTTGAAAGTCTGACCCTCGGCCATGCCGCCAGCGGCCTCAATCACATCCACAATGGTCGACCCTGCGGGCAGTAGATAGACGCCCGGCTGCGCCACCCGGCCCGAGACCGAATAGCTGCGCAGACCCGTGCGCCCATTCTTTTCCGTGCTGTTGAGGCATTCCGGCCCCTCGCGGCAGATTTTCGACACCCAATAGAGCGTCTCGACATTGTGCACCAAGGTCGGACGGTTAAAGACCCCAACCTGCGCCACAAACGGAGGCCGGTGACGCGGCAAGCCTTTCTTGCCTTCGATCGACTCGATCATCGCGGATTCTTCGCCGCATATATAGGCACCGGCGCCCCGGCGCAGATCGATATATCCCTTTTCAACCAGGCCAGCTTGTTCCAGCTCGGCAATCTCGCGGCGTAGAATTTCCAGCACCGCCGGATATTCATCGCGCATATAGATAAAGCAGGTCTCGGCCTCGACCGCCCATGCGGCTATCAGCATGCCTTCAAGGAAGACATGCGGCGTGCGTTCAAGGTAATAGCGATCTTTGAACGTGCCAGGCTCGCCTTCATCGCCATTCACGGCCAGATAGCGGGTGCCTTCGTTCATGCGAACGAAGCCCCATTTCTTGCCGGACGGGAAGCCAGCACCACCCAGACCGCGCAAGCCCGAGGACAGGATGTCTTCCTGTACTTTCTCCCAATCACCGCTCTCGCGCAGCTCTTTCAGCTTGGCATAGCCGCCGTTTGCTTCATATGCCGCAAAGGTTTCATAGGCGGGCAAATGGGCGTGGGTATCATCCGTAGCAATCGCCGCCTGCACCTTTTCAGGGGTGGCATGGTCGATATGGTTATGCCCGATCTCCAGCACAGGCGCAGTATCGCAACGACCCATGCAAGGCGCACGCAAGACACGGACGTTGGAAGGATCAAGACCGTCTTCCAACGCCTTTTGCAACTGCTGGGCACCGGCCATTTCGCAGGACAGGGAATCGCAGACGCGGATGGTCAGCGCGGGCGGTGGGGCTTCATCCTCTTTCACCACATCGAAATGGGCATAGAACGTGGCGGTCTCATAGATCTCGGCCTGACCAATCCGCATCTCGACTGCAAGCGCGGCAATATGATCGGCGCTGATATGGCCGTGTTCGTCCTGAATTAGATGCAGAAATTCGATCAAAAGGTCGCGACGGCGGGGACGATCGCCCAGCAGGCGCGTGATCTCGGCCTGTGCCTCATCCGTGAACTGACGGCCTTTGGGTGTGTGCCGCCCCTTGCCTTTACCTGACTTCCAGACGCCCTTTGGCGCGCCTGATGGCTTGGTATCTAATGGTGCCATGATGCCCTCCGATTCAGGCCCCGTGTCTCATCAGACTAGCATATCGTCAAATCGCATATTTCAATCGCACGATAACGACACCTTATCACCGCAAAGACGTCACCACCGCGCGCAACGCTCCAACCGTTGGCAGTTCCGGATCGCGTGTCAGGGTCGCCAGACAGATAGGTTTGCTGACCACCGGATCGACCAAAGGCAGAACCTTTGTTCCCTTCAGATCCCCCAACGCCCGTACTAACACGCGTGGCACCACGGTGGCCGCCAATCCCTCACGCGCCATGACCATTGAGGCAGTGAACCCGCTGGTTTCCGCGACCACATGAGGATGCAGGCCCTGTTCTGCGAAAATCCGGTCTAATATGCGGCGGTTCTGCATCTGCGGTTCAAGCAGGCTGACCGGAAATTCGGCGACCCGCGCCCAGGGAATTGGCCCCGTTTCGTCTGTCATATGAGACGGGATCAACAGGACATAGGTTTCTTCATACAGCGACTGTACCTGCCGCAAATCGGTGCCGATACTGTCGCCATATGTGATGCCCGCATCCAGACTGCCTTCGTCCAGCCGATGTTGAATGGCCGTAGCCGACATCGTTTCGATCCGAGTGATGATGCGCGGATGCGCCTGCTGTAGACGCTTGATCAACCGGCCCGTAAAGGCGATTGCAGTCGGGATCACGCCCAGTATCAGAGTCCCCGTGATTTCCCCCTTTGCCGCCTGCACCTGCTGTTCCAAGGCCTTGGTGTCGTCCAGAATGCGCCGCGCCCGCTGGACGATCATCTCGCCCTCTTCGGTCAGGCCCTGAAACCGGTTGGCGCGGCGGACGATGGACACGCCCAACCGATCCTCTAGGTTGCGAATACGCATAGAAAACGCAGGCTGGGAAATCCCGCATTCCTCGGCTGCCTTTGCAAAATGCCGGTGCCGCGCCAAAGCGCTGAGCAGTTGCAGGTCGCGGATTTCGATCATGTGGCGGCATCACTCATATCAGGTCGGTGCCGACACTAGCGGAATTCCTTGGGATACGGAAAGCAGGAGTTAAACCCGGCCCCTCCTCGAACCGATCCTTATTACCATTGGTAATGCCAAGTTTGGGCCTTAGGGTCAGGACTCATAGCCAATAGATGACGAGAGCTGCGATGGCGATTGCTGAGAGGAAGACCTTCGGGCACCTGT